>JAYTWB010000055.1:0-1912 GCA_043743655.1 Cyanobacteriota bacterium
TTTATGGCTAACAGAAGAGCATAGTTTTGCAAGTTCATTAGCAGATTTATTGTCGTTAGGAATGCAATCTCAAGAACGGCGGCGTGTGGAAGAGAAGCTACGAATTGAACAGATGAAGTCAGAACGCTTGTTGTTGAGTGTTCTGCCCCAAGAAATTATCGAACGATTAAAGTCATCACAATCTAAGGCTTTATCAAATAGAGTCTTAGAGACTAGAGCTTTAGAGATATATCTAACATCTCGTTCAGATATACCTCCTGATTCGATGTTAGATACACTCACAAATGGCAAAAATAATGAGGCAATTGTTGCTGATACTTTTGAAGAAGTTACAGTTCTATTCGCAGATATTGTAAATTTCACTGAATATGCAGCTTCTATTTCTGCTACGGAGATGGTTAATTTTCTTAATGGAATATTTTCAGAGTTTGATCGGTTGGTCGATGTATATGATCTTGAGAAGATCAAAACTATTGGAGATTCTTATATGGCGGTTGGAGGTTTGCCTGTGCCTAGAAAAGATCATGCCGAGGCGATCGCCGAAATGGCTTTAGAAATGCAAACATCAATGCAGCAATTTAAGCGTACTGACGGTAGTCCTTTTTTACTGCGGATTGGTATCCACACGGGGCAGGCGATCGCAGGGGTAATCGGCACAAAGAAATTTATTTATGACCTCTGGGGCGACACGGTGAATGTTGCCAGTCGCATGGAGTCGCATGGGATAGCTGGCTGCATTCAAGTAACCGAAGTAACCTATCAACTGCTCAAAGACAAATATAGATTTGAGTCAAAAAGAGAGATTGAAATCAAGGGTAAGGGGCGGATGATCACTTATTTATTAGCAGGAAGACAGGATATTTAAGTAATAATTTAATGGCAATAATTTAATGATAGACAATCTAAATAACCAAACAATCTCAGAATTTCTAGTACACGATCGCTGGATGCAGCGTTGTATTGATTTGGCAAGGCAAGCAAGAGGTCAAACTGCACCAAATCCAATGGTGGGTAGTGTAATTATCAGAGATGAGCAGATATTAGGTGAAGGCTTTCATCCCAAAGCAGGAGAACCTCATGCAGAAATATTTGCGATCCAAGCGGCTCAGCTTGCGGGGGCAGATTTGCGAGGTGCGACACTATATGTCAATCTTGAACCCTGTAACCATCAGGGTCGAACTCCGCCTTGCACAGCAGCGATTATTCAAGCAGGAATTAGTCATGTTGTGATTGGCGCGATCGATGCTAATCCGCTGGTATCTGGTACTGGATGCGATCGCCTGCGTGCTGCAGGAATCAAGGTAACAACTGGCATTCTTGAGCCACAATGTTTGGAACTAAATGAAGCTTTTTTTCATCGGATAAAGACTAACTTGCCCTTTGGCATTTTTAAATACGCAATGACTCTTGATGGCAAAATCGCGACCACTTCAGGACATAGCTACTGGATCACAGGAACAGAAGCGCGGCAGATGGTGCATAATTTACGAATTGGCTGTGATGCAATTATTACAGGTGGAAACACAGTCAGACTGGATAATCCGCATTTAAACACACATGGAATGAGCGTGCATAGCCCTTTGCGGGTGGTGGTTACAAAAAGTTGCGATCTTCCTGATCAAGCAAATTTATGGCAGATTACAGACACTCAAAAAACTCTAGTGATCACGTTGCCCGATAAGAATCCCCAACTTAAACAAAAACTACGCGATCGCAATGTTGAGATACTTGAGCTAGATGATCTATCTCCTGCGATCGTCATGCAAGAATTAGGCAAGCGTGGCTGCAATACAGTCCTATGGGAATGTGGTGGAAAGCTTGGTGCGGCGGCGATTAAAGCCAAAATGGTACAAAAGATTTATGCATTTATCGCCCCAAAATTAATCGGTGGATATATGGCTCCAAGCCCGAT
>JAYTWB010000056.1:0-5035 GCA_043743655.1 Cyanobacteriota bacterium
CGATCGAGTTTATCCGTATTTGTGAAGACCTCGACTTTAAAAATATTGTTATTTCGATGAAAGCTTCGCGTGTCCCTGTAATGATCGCCGCCTATCAACTAATGGCTAAGCGAATGGATGCACTCAACATGGATTATCCACTGCACTTAGGCGTAACTGAAGCAGGTGATGGTGAATATGGAAGGATCAAATCTACCGCAGGTATTGCGACTTTGTTATCGCAAGGTATCGGTGACACGATTCGGGTTTCTTTGACTGAGGCTCCTGAAAAAGAGATTCCCGTTTGCTACAGCATTTTGCAATCTCTCGGACTCCGCAAAACGATGGTGGAATATGTCGCTTGTCCATCTTGCGGACGCACTCTATTTAACCTAGAAGATGTTTTGCATAAAGTCCGCGAAGCAACAAATCATCTAGTTGGCTTAGATATAGCGGTGATGGGTTGCATTGTGAATGGTCCAGGCGAAATGGCAGATGCTGACTATGGCTATGTCGGCAAAACTCCTGGCACAATCTCTCTCTATCGTGGCAAGGACGAAATCAAGCGCGTGCCTGAAGCGGAAGGTGTGGAGCAGTTAATTGCCCTAATTAAGTCAGATGATCGCTGGGTCGATCCATAATCCATAAAAGAATAAGGAGCGCGAAGCGCTCCTTATTCTTTTATTAAGACCGCTTTTAAAGATTGTTTTAATCCATCAATTACGCGATCGTATGAGTAATTAGCAATAATTTTTTTACTCTCATCTCCCCATTTTTTAAGGCGATCGCGATCGCGCAGCGCCTCCTGCAAACAAGCCGTCAGCGCCGCCACATTTCCCGCCTCAAAAATTAATCCATTCTGCAAAGGCTTAACTAAGTCTGCCGCACAACCAACATGATTACTAACAATTACGGGGCATCCCATAGACATCGCCTCGTTAATCGCGAGTCCCCATGTTTCGCTATAGCTAGGCAAAACAAAAATGTCGCAGACAGCATAAGTACGCGGCATTAATGATTGATTTTGAAATGGAGCAAAATAAACATGTTTATTTTGCTTTGCAATATCCTGCATCTCTGTTTCTAAATCGCCAGCACCAACTAACAGTAGTGACACTGATGTTAATTGTGCATCAATAAAAGCCTTAATCAAATCTAAAGGACGCTTGTTATATTCAAACTTTCCCGCAAAAAGTATCACTCTATGTTCTGGAGAGATACCTAACTCTTGCTTCCAAATCTTGGCTTGCTCAGAAAGTCTACTACTAGAATCGGAAAATCGACGACCGTCAATGGCATGGGGTGCAAAAAATAATTTATGATCCTGCACAAAATGATATCTAAAGTATTCATAATTTGCTTTGCCAACATATAGGCAAGCAGCAAAGCTTTGAAAGATTTTGGCAATAACTAAGCGTTTAAGATTATTCTTTAAATTGTTTTTAACTAAAATTCGATGTGAATCACCACGAAATATAATTGGAATATTTTTATTTTCTATTTTGTTTCGCAACTGCCAAAGAAATCGATAAATACTTGCATAGTTATACGAAACAGTAAGTAAAATAGCATCTGGTTTAAATGCTAGTACTTGCTTAGTGAGATTGGGATTTTGTAGCCCAAAAATATGATGAGTACCTTTGTCTTTACTAATATTAGATACAAACTCAAAATCATATCCGTTAAGTAAGGGGATATCCCATCTTAAAGATTGTTTAAACCCTTGATCGACTTGATCTGTAATCCCGAAATCCCATAGATAGAATACTCTAACATTTAGAGAACTATCCTGAGCGATATGCTGAAATAGCGGCGCATAATATTGAATTGGATGAGAAGCGATGATTGCTAAATTAATTTGTTTGTCCATATCAAATCAAATTACAGCCTGCTGAGACTTTAAGTAGTATAGATAAATTTCTGAAAGCGCCGCGAAGCGGCACTTTCAGAAATTTATCTGGTTTTTTAATAAGCGCAAAGCGCTGTAAACATCAATTTAGCTTTTGATTAATTTTTTGGGATTTACCAGTAAGCCACTGCCAGACTATATCACTACCAAAATAGAGAAATACTAAATACACTAAAGAGGCGCTAACTGCTCCACCAACTATTTTGATATTAGAAGATTCAAATGTAATTGATACATTGAGTAAAATAGTTGCCGCAGCCGCTAAACCGAGTAAAGGTACTGAGCCAAAGTTAGCTAGCGATCGATAGAGCCAGCCCCAAAAGTATCCTAGTATAAAAATCGGTACAAACATCATTGGAACTCCAAAGTCAATATAGCTCTCGCCGACATAGCCAATACTAATTGAAGTGCCTTGAGCAGCTCCAGCAACTCGAAAACCTGTAAAAGCATTTGTCCGTTGAGAGTCATCAATCACTAGCTTATTAGGAAAAATAAAACGGGGAGTTAAAGTATGGACTATTGCTTCAGACCATAACCGACCCTCTTGATGTGGAATAACACTAGGCACAGTTTTGATACTACCCGCAAAAAAGTTGAGATAGCCTAAACGATCTAATCCAGAGCCAAAGCCAATATTCAGTTCTTCTGTATTTATTCTGCTAAGTGCTGCGCCGTGAAAAGCTAAGCGATCGCTAAAAGAGACTTGGATAGTTTGGGTACTAGTTCCTGCATTGACATAGCTTCGGTAGTCGCCTTTTACACCTTGCCAGTAAGTTGTGAGGATCAAAATCAGAGCAAGTAAGACTAAGGCTTGAGGACGTAGCAGCTTACTAACTCTAGTACTTGTGCCGCCATAGACGATCAAAACCACAAAAAGAACAGTCTTAAATCCACTAAAAAAGCCTGTTAGTCCTACTAAAATCTCGACTAAAGTGACTGATACCGCTAACAATCGGAATTGTGAATGACGAAATCCTGCCCATATAATCAGAAAGACAACAAACCAATGGAAAGAATCAATAGCTAATAGAAATTGAGTTAAGCCAGACTCACTAAATGCGACCGAACTAATAACTGTGGAGAATGCAAGTGTTCCCAAATAGGCGATCGTTAATCGATCTACTCTCAATTTTTGGGACTCATTCCCATCTATATCAATAAAATTTGTTAAAGCAATCTTTCCCATGCCGAGCTTCATGCCATAGGCGAGTACCAATATCGCCAAGCTACCCAAATAAAAAGCCATGCTCAACTCATCACCTAAAACTTGCTGAAGAGTCTTACCAGATAAGTCTGCCACAATTACAGGAGTCATGACCTGAATAGCCTGAAAGGTCGCAGCAAAAAGTAAAACAGGTGGCTCACCTGGTCGCCATAGCAATAGAAATAGTACTGGCCAGACTAGACATCCACAAAATGTTTCGATGGGATTAACTGTCATTAGTCCCATCACAGCCATGACAGAGCAAATGCCCCAAAGAATATAGCTGATAGACTGCTTATCTGAGCCGAATTTTAGTTTTCTTTGGTCTGTTAATGTGTGATGTGACATTTTTCTTTCCTTGAAGTCTAGTTTATTGAAGATAAATTTTAGGTTCTATTTTTTATTGCTATTTGGCTACTTTATCAAAAATATTACATAGCACCTGAGTCATTCGCTTTGCTGTGTAAGGCTCAAATGCTTGCCAGTCTGTTGTTACTATAAAATCACGGGTACAAGATTTTAATAGCCATTGAATGCCTTGTGTCAAACGATCCAGGATATCGATCTTGATAGAGTCATTTGTGAAAGTTATAACATACCCTGCTCGACAGGCTCTGATCACATCGACTACAAGGCTTTGCTGATGTAAGATTGCCAAAATCGGTTTGCACGCTAGGATGCATGGATAAACTTTAGAGGCGGAATAACTGGCATCGTCAGAACCAATAATTAGGATAGCGTGGCTATCTACTAAAACTTGCAAAGCTTCAAAATAAGGGATGCGTTGAGGATGCTCAGTGACGATGTCATAAATGTTATGAGATTTGGCGATCGCTTCTATCTCCTTGTTATTATCAAAAACCGAATATTTAGTCCCGACAAAATGCAACTTGATTTTTTGCCATGCTTCAGGGTGTTGCTGTCGATGAGTTGCAATTGCTGAGAAAAGTAATTTGAGGCTAAAAGACATATCTTCGCCACCTCTACCCACATAAACCCAATGTTGATAGCCATCATTAGGTTCAAATATTTGTTGCTTAATCTTTAAACTCGCTAATATCTGAAAATCTTGTTTGGGTGCGCCAAAGGGAAGAACTGTAAACTGCTCTGCTTTTAGCCAAGAATATCGCTGCATTAATACTTTGGGATATTCGGGTGAAACGCTGGTTATATGACTGGCTTTTTTCATCGTAAATGGTTCTAAAATCTTTGCGAAAGATTGAACAGTCGCATACTTTAGTTTGCCTCCAGGAGGGAGATTATTAGTGCGATCGTAGTAGTCGTTTAGCCACGGGTCTTGAAAATCTAAAACGTAGGGAACTTTGTATCGTTCTAACCAGTAACGACCCAGCGGCATAGTTAAAAAAACAGTGTTTGAGAAGTAAACTAAATCAAAGTAATTTTGCTCAAACTGTTTAGCTACTGCATTGATTAGAAAAGGGATAGACCTAAAAGCTAAATTCCCGATTTTTAATTTTCTAGATAGTTTGGGAGATATGGCAAGAGACCTAATAATTTCAATATTTTCTGGAACCGTTACATTTAAGTTTGGATCATATTTTCCTTCTATAAAATTTGCATCGACACACAGAACAGTTACATCCCATTCAAATTCCGCAAAATAAGGCAAGGACATTCTAATTCGTTGATGATCAGCAGCATTAATTGGTGGAAAATGAGGACTTACAATTAAAACTCGGTGTTTCATTTAATTTCCTGCTTTTTTACATGCGACTCCGAGGCAGTTTAGCCAACGTGCTTCATCTTCTACATCTTTAAACATTAGATATGCATTATCCATATGTTAGTGGTTTTTAAACATGGGTATACATTAATTCATACTGCCTGATTATAAGATCGCTAGAAAAACAAGCGATCGCTCTTTGCCGACAATCATACCGATTAATTTGTTGCAATTGATGCACTCGATCAACTCCCTCATC
>JAYTWB010000057.1:0-7498 GCA_043743655.1 Cyanobacteriota bacterium
AGAGCCGAACTTTGGGCGATCGCCCGACCAAGCGTTAGATAAAATGACCTTACTGATTGAAGGCGATCGCTAACTGGAGCCAATGCTGCTTTTTGCTTCACCCATTCCAGAAAGTTTTGTAATTGCTGATCGTCAGCTATCAGGCGATCGCACTCAGCTTTGATTAATTGCAACAACTCATCGGCTGATCGCATCATCCCCACTGCAAGACGCAAAACATCATGCCAGCGGTGATCGGTAATTTTATTAGCTAGTAAGCCAAGTGTGGCTGGGCTGCCATTGTAAACAATCTCCCTGGTTGCTAAATATTCATGAAAAGTCAAATGTGAGAAAGAATAAATTCCCTTTGCTCGTTCCACAAATAAACCATGCTGTGACTCAATAGCCTTAATGATCGCCTCACTATCAAGTTGCAGCAAATCATCATCAGTATTAGCTTTAGGTAAATTGCGAATGTAATCAGTGATATAGCGTTCGAGATCAACTTGTTTGAAGAAATAATCCCCTTGATAAAAAGTTGTGCAAGCAACTTGCGCTAACAGGTCTTCTTTGCGCTGCATCGACAGATTTTTATAAATCTGATGCCTCTCAATATTGCGCTTGGCATCCCATTTTTTGAGAAGGACATCCAATCCTTCCCGATAGAGTTCTGAACGATTAACTGGAAAATCGCCATATTCATCAAAAACTAAACAGAGTAGAGTTAGCAGTAATGGATTTGTGGCTAATTCTTGAATAGGACGATTATCTTCTACTTTGCGTAAGAACATCTCGATATGTCGAGAGTTGTCAGAAAACCAACGCTGGGCAAAACTAGAAATCTGTAATGGCTGAAAGTTGGCTACTTCCACCTCCGTAAACTTCTCAAATACATATTCCTGCGCTCCCAATCGGCTAGTAATCACAAAGCGATTATGGTAGTACTGCTCTGAGAAGTTCCGTAAATCTTCGAGAACTCGATGTAAATCATTTTCACGAACTTCATCGAGTCCATCTAAAAATAAAATCGCCCGACCTTGCTGTAAGAGTTGTTTGATAGTCAGTTCATCGCCGATGTTATAGGCTCGAAAATCTTGAGCTATATAATCTAATATTGGTAATTCAGAACTAGCATATTGACGTAATGTCACGAAAATCGGTACTAATTCGCTAAAAATATCTCCTTCTGAGCATTTTAGGGCTGTGTATTTTAGTAACGTTGTCTTACCTGCGCCTGGTTTGCCGAGCAACATCAATTTGCGATAGCGAGTTAGAGCTTCTACACTAGAAACTCGGCTCTCATCGATCGCTGACATATTTCGGTGATCGCGTCCTTGAGAAGTGGCAAGTAGTTCGGCGATTCCCAAACGGCGACGGCTAGTGATTTTTTCAAGGACATCGGTTCCTGTATAAATATCTTCTAAACTAATTGGATGTGACATATCCAAGACTCGCATCGTAGCGCAGCGTTCTTGGATGATTTGACGGCTGCGATCGCGTAGCTGTTTGACAAGTTGCTCAATGTCAGTATCTAAGTCTGTAACTTGTGGTGCAAGTGAATTTAAAGAGGAACTTGGGGGCGCAATAAGTTCAGCATCGAAATAATTTTGCAAGATATGTAAAAGACGATTGTTTTTACCAGGTCCTTTGCCACTAATATCAAATTTGCGATAAATTTCTCCCATCCGCTTCCGATAAGCTTCTTCAGAAATCTCCAAAAAGCCAGCAACTTCACGATCTTCACGAGGTTCCGCAAATCGCAACACCAACACACTTTCCTGATCGGCAGAAAGCTGATGGATTTGTGCCATTCTCGTCAGAAATTTGGGAGGAAACATAAGCAAGTCCTAAATTGAGATTGTCGCAAAGCGACATGCTCACTTTAGCAAATTCACTTTGGCAAAAACAAATGTCGATATCTGTCAGCAAGCGATCGCCAATCCCAGACGGTAATAAATTTGCATAATGTATCTAAGACAACCAATCTAATCTCTCTCAACTTGCTACGATCTAGGATGAGACGATCCGTTTTTTGGTAATGCTCCTTTCTGTCCAAGTGCCTCTCGGCTTCAAAAATATGATCGCTATGACAGGTTCTTACTCAGACCTTGTGTCTAACAACTTTACGGATGGGCAAGTAGTTAAGAGTGCCACCTTACATATCCTACTAGCTGCTATGCGCGTCATGAGCCGCTCTACTGGAGTACTCCAAGTAGAGACTAAACATCATCGGTGGAAATTATTACTTACGGGTGGAGGTTTAGTATTAGCTGAAGAAGAAGGGCAAGTAATCCCCACCTTAATTCGCAAATATAGTAACAAAGGTATTAGTTTCTCGCGAATCCCTGAATGGGAACATCGTCAAACTAATCGACCTTACTGTTATCTATTTGTTAAAAATGTTTACAAGAAATATCCTGAGATCACTAAAGATATCTTAAAAGAAATCATCTTAGAAAACTTGCTGGCACTATATCTAGAAGAAGATTTTTCTTTTGTGTGGCAACCAGCCAATGATCTCCAAATCGATCTACCCGTATGGCAACTATCAACACTCGAAAATACAATCATCAATGAAGTAAGACAATGGCAGAAATTTGAATGTGTAAAACATCCTTATCAATTAGTCCAACTTGTTGATGCCGCCAACTTACTCGCAAGAGTTGGCAATGACAATTTCCCACTTTTTGCAAAGGTCACAACGGGGCAAGATCGTATCTGTATGATTGCGGATACTTTTAAGCAACCAACTTATCGCACAGCGCTATTGTTAGATAAGTTAGCTCAAAAAAATATTGTGTCAATTTTGCCACTACAAAAGCGAAAATCAGAGAATGGTATTACCTCTCTTTTGACTAGACCTGCAATCTCTAAAAAAGATGAGCCTAAAATTTTTATAGTTGATGACTCTCCCGTTTTGTTGCAACAGATGCAACGTCTACTTATTGGTTGGGGCTATCAAGTAAATTTCACTGATAATGCCGAAGAAGCTACCGACAAGATATTAGATTACAAACCCACAATCGTATTTATTGATATCAATATGCCAAGTCTAAATGGCTTTGATTTGATTAAACAAATTCGCCGTCAACGCGAGCTAGCATCGCTGTCTCTAATATTAGTTACGGCTGAAAATAGTATGTCCAATAATTTTAGAGCGCGGTGGGCAAATTGTCGGTTTATTGCAAAACCAAGATCGTCATCAGATACACCAAAATTCCGCGACGAATTGCGTAACTTATTGAGAGAACTTGCACCTTTATCAACTGATACATTAGTCTAACAGAAGTCTAAAAAACATAGCAACTGCTATAGCCATCTCAAAGTCAAGAAAAGCTAAGATAGAAATTATGAGCGAACTTTTTCTAATAATAGATGATTCCGCAATCCAGAGACATTTACTAAGCTCTTTCTTGCAAGACTTAGGACATAAAGTAGATTTCTGTGAATCATCGGTGGGCGCGTTGGAGAAGATTATTAATAATCGTTATTCGGCAATTTTTTTGGACATTGTTTTGCCAGATCAAGATGGCTACAAGTTTCTCAGGGAATTGCGATCGCATCAGCAAATTGGCGATCAGTATGTGATTTTATGCTCTACTAAAAGCACCAAATTAGAGATTGATTATGGGCTGAAACGCGCTAAAGCAAATGACTACCTGCCCAAACCTGTAAGTCGGGAGTCATTGTCTGAAGCTCTACAAAAGTTACCCCAACAAGTTAGATGAGTATTCCTGAAATTAGCCAAGCTAAGCCCTCGCTAAAATTGCTTAGGAAATTAATTACACCTAGCAATCGGTATATTGTCGTAAAGGTTGGCGATCGCTTAGTTACTTTTCCTGATGTTTTAGTCTCAGAAATCATGATTATTGAGCGCAATACTATTCTGGCTCTGCCATTTTATGGAGCAGCGATCGTGGGCGTAATCCATCACCAAGCAAATATTATGCCTTTACTATTATTACGATTATTAATGGGCGAACAGCGAGCTTTAATAACTGAATCTCTGACGGTTGTACGATTAAGTAAAGTTGCCAATGATGTGGGTGAAAATTTAATTGGGGTGGGGGTAATTGTGGATCGCGTCATCGGTAGCCTTACAACTAATGAGTATAAAGGCATAGATTTAGAAGTTTCATCAAAAAAAATGAATCAAACAGTAGCGAATATTCAGGAGAACGAGTATACTCCCATTGAAATTATCTTATCGAGTATTCCTACCCATATTTGGCAACCGCAGCGCTGGCAGCTTTCTAGCTGATCAGCTTGGTGAGTGAGATATAAAAACTTAACGATCTGGTAATGATCTGGGTATGAATAGTGTAGGATGATTCTCACAAAAATATCCGATTCTTTCCCTATAGCGAACGCATATGGCAAGCACACCTAACAAAAAACAAGCAGCTTCTTTAGATAAAGGCGATCAGTCATCGCGATCGCCCAAAGCCCCCAAACAGAGCAAACCAAGAGGCTCAATGGGGCTGAGTTTGCTGCTGATAGCGATCGGAACATCGCTAGTCGGGTTGGGAGGATTGGGATACTTGTTTTATCAAGAGCTAGTTGGTAGTTCTAAGCGAGAAGTTGCTCGTTCAGCCGAAGCTCAGACCCGCCAGATCGAGAATAAACTCGCAAATGTGCGTCAGTCTGTTGATGGAGTTGCTATTGCGGTCAAAGCTGTATCGCAACAACAGCCTAAACCTAAGTCGGTAGACCCATATCAGAAGCTCATAGTTGAAGGATTGCAAAAATCTGAGCCGATCGCTGGTATGGGGATCGCTCAAAATGAAAATATGCTGTTCCTCACCGCTAAGCCTCTAGTGTCTTATGTCTGGAGAGAGCAATCTGGATTGAAGCTGGAAACAGCTGGGCAAAAAGTCGCTGCTACCAATGACAATGCGAATAGTGGTGCAAATAATAATTTCCTGTTTACGAATCGTTTAGACATCCTCAACAGTCCTTTTTATAAAGCGGCGATCGCTAAAGGAAAAGCAGCTTGGACAGAGCCGTATAGCTCTCTGGGCAAGAATATCATCACTTACAGCGCCCCGATTACTGATGGTCAGAAGACTTTGGGCGTAGTCAATGCTGATGCGATCGCTAGTAATCTTCTGTCCTTGGGATCGGGAAATGTTGACTCTAGCAGCGAGAGTAAAATTGGATTTGTGGTTGTTAGTGCTAGTGGCAAAGTAATTACTTCATCTGATCAGTTGCAGGCAAATCAGACTCCGAATCCTGCGATCGCCGAAGCCCTAAATAGCCTCGTCCAGCAATCTAAGTCTCAACCAACAGGAATTGCTCAAGCAGGCGGAAACCTGTGGGCATATCGCAAAATCGAAGGTAGTGACTGGCTAGTTGTGGCATCTTTGCCCGAAGCTGTAATTACTAATAAGCTGATCGTCTTGGTGGGAGGTGCGGCTCTGGGTATCAGTACAATTTTGGCGATCGCTATATTAGGATTTATCAATTCTTTAAAAATTCGTCTTAAGCCACTTACCGAAGACTGCGATCGCTTCTTATCTCAACAAGGAAGCTCAGGCTCAGACAATGGTGAGAATATTAGTATTGGCAAAGATGAAATTGATCGTCTCAGCCTTGCGTTAAAAAGCACCTTGCAGCAAGTCAAAGTTAATCAAACTCGGTTGCGTAGTGAGTCACAAACTCCATCAGAGGTCGCCTCGGCACAGGTTCATCAAAGTTTTGTGGAGACAGAACTAATCGAAGCGGAAGTCGGTGACTTACTCGATGTCGTGTCATCTATGGAAGAAGGCGATCTGACAATTGAAGCCCAAGTCAATGATCGCGCCACAGGACTGGTCGCAGATACGCTCAATCGGCTGCGGGAGAAATTGGTTGAGATTATTTCTAGCGTCTTAGGTACAGCCCAACAAGTCGCGCAGGGTGCATCTGACCTTGAAGAACTAGCGCGAACAGTGGTACTAAACACTGCCGAGCAAGCCCAATCAGTGGCTCAAGGACAGGCTTTAACCGAACAAGTCGCAATGATCGCAAAACGATCAGCGGCTCAAGTAAATGTGGCTAACCGATCGCTCCAAGAAGTTCGCGATACAGTTGCTTCAGGACAAACTGCGATTAATACGCTGACCGAGAGTATCAGCGTATTGCAGACAGGTTCGGCTCAGATCGTGCAACGCATGAAAACACTGGGCGAATTTGTGGGCTTAGCGGAACAATTTGTGCAAGATCAAGGACAAATTGCCTCACTAACTCAAGTCTTAGCCCTCAATGCCACACTCGTAGCCGCACGAGCCGCTGAACAAAAAGACCCTAAGCAATTTGCTGGTGTGGCTCGTGAATTTGAAGCGATCGCGGGACAAGTTAATGATCTTGCCACCCAAACCAACGATGGCTTAACGGTACTACAACAACGCACTTCACAGATTCAAACCGTAGTAACTGCCATTGATGTTGAAGTTCAGAATTTGAGTGGATTGGTATCAGGCTTCACAACGGGGGTCGAGTCATCACAATCCGCTTTTAATAGCATCCAAGTGGCGACTGAAGAAGTTGTTCAAATTGGGCAAACTATCACTGAGTCTAGTACTGAAATAGCGGAAGCAGCTGACTCCACGGCGAATTATATTAGTGAAATCTCGCAGCTAGCCGATCGCACTGCTGACTTGACGCGATCAGCACGTCAACAGGCAGAAGCAATGGGAAATCAAGCGCAGCAATTATTGCAAGGCATTCGATTTTTTCGTCTGCCCGATGTTGCGGCTCCCGTCTCCACTGCTCCCCAAACTGTCGAAACTGCTTCTAATCAAGACATTGCCCCCTCTACCTCTATTAATAGTTTGCTTGATTCTTCTACAGAACAGAACCAAGTTAATCCGACTAATAGCAGTTTAGGACTGGTTGTCCCTGCGATCGCGGTGGCGACATTTGCCATTTCTCAATCAGGACAAGATACATTACCCACTTCTGAACCTGTCTCTGATACTCATAATTCTGATATTCATGATTTAGACGACCATGATTTAAATGATGACGAATATCTACTTGATGAGCTTAATGAGGACGAGCTTGATCAGACTATTCCCAATAGATTTATTGAAGAAACTGAAGAAATTTCAGAAATTGATAGCTTCTTAGATTTGCAGTCTGAGCCAGACCAGTATTCAGATCAATATCAAGGTCAGCATTCTGATGCAGAGCTAACTGATGTATCGGCGATCGAAAGATCACTTCTCGCTGATCTCGTACAAGAAGTTTATGACGACTCTGCATTTGGTTATACTGACGAGTCTCCCAGCGATGTTATTGAAGGTAATGCTGAAGACGACCTGAGCGTAGATGCTGAGCTAACTTCTGAACCAACTCTCAAAGACCCAATGGATGGAGTTGATGAGTTTGCGATCGTTGAAGCTTCAGGTGATCCGATGATTGTTTCAGCTACTTCTTCATTTTTAGAAGACACAGCTTTCGGCACTCCATCAGTACTTTCTGAAGATACACTCGCTAACTTGCCAACATCTATCGACTTTACTATTCCCGATCTTGA
>JAYTWB010000058.1:0-8766 GCA_043743655.1 Cyanobacteriota bacterium
ACCCAATCAAATCAGAAAGCAGGCGATCGCGAAAAATAATTGCCAAGTCACCATGGATAGTCTCTAGACGATAGGGTTGATAGAGCAAATGTGGGGCATTGATCGACCCACGTTCATCTCGGCGAAAATAATGTCCGAGGCTCCAGCCTAAGACCCCTTCATCAGAGCATAGCCACGAAAAGCCTTGCTTAGAAACATGCGGCAAAATCGCAGGACTAACTGATTGCTCTGACGGCCAAAGCCCTTTGGGATCGCAGCCAAAATGCTCTCGATATACTGTTTTGGCTTTTTCCAAATGCATGGTGATGTCTGATTCCCACCGAAAGCGCGTATTTGGCAAATACATCTGCGGAACCGCGATCCGACCTGCTTGAGTATCAGCAAGAAGCGGCATGATCGGATGCGTGTAAGGACTAGTGGTGACTTCTAGTTGTCCATCTTTTTGCATCTGGCAATGTTGTGGCAAAATTCGGGCAATGATCTCACGTTGCTTGCTATAGATTCTTTGGCGATCGGCAAGGGTAAAGTCTTTGCCGCGATTGTACCATTCGGCGATTTCAGGATCAGCTTCACGAAAAAGTGGATCGATCCATGTGAGGTTATGCCATGCCAATAAGTCGCTAAAATCGGGCGCTTGCCAATTGTTTATACACCATTCAATCCCATAGGCTTGTTTCTGTGCTAGCAAATCGGCATAGCGCGGATATGGCTCAACCATCGTTTGATGATTGGCATCAAAAAAATGTTCAGCTATAAAATGTCTTTGCGATCGCGTTAGACTATCGACAGGTGTCAGACTAAGCGATAAGTAAGGATCGAATGCTTTTCCTTCAACATAATCTTGTAATTGCAGGATCAGCGATGGCACAAGGTTGATTGTTTGATGTAGTTTGGGATACCTTGACAACATCAATGCCAAATCCAAATAATCTTTTACGCCATGCAGCCTCACCCAAGGCAAATGATACTTGCTAGCGATCGCGCTTTTGTATAGAGGTTGATGCTGATGCCAGATAAATGCAATGTGTAAAGGAGAAGACATAGGATGAATGTCAATATGACTGACGATATTAGAAATTGTGACACACCTCTTCGTAGTTCGATCCAAATACTTTGTATAAAACTATGTACGTTTGGTTTGAGTCTTTGTGTGATGGGTTGTAGCTCACCTGCTGTCTCTGACATGGCTAAGGCTCCTGCAACAATACCTTCTCAAACCAAGCCCATTCCTGTCGAAGAAATGGCTCAATATTTGCCTATCACTGCCACGGTGAATATCTCTGGACGCGAAATACAGCTAGAGGTTGTTAATACTCCAAGGCAGCAAGAAAAAGGCTTAATGTTTCGTCCGCCCCTAAGTGATGATCGCGGCATGTTATTTCCGTTCACACCTGCTCGACCTGTTGCCTTTTGGATGAAAAATACCCCTTCACCTCTGGATATAATTTTTTTGCTAGATGGTGAAGTTAAAGCGATCGCCCGAAATGCGACTACTTGTAAAACTGATCCCTGTCCAATTTATCCAGCTGATGGCGTTGTTGCTGATAACGTGCTTGAAGTGAGAGCAGGACTCACTCAAGAGCTTGGTTTAAAAGAAGGTGATCGGATTAGTGTCAAATTCTTGTTGCCAAAAAATCAATGAAATCCTAAGATTCAAGCAATTATCAATAACTACAAATTGAAAGATAAATTAAAAGAAATTTCAAAATGTTCAGAAACTACTTGGTAATTTCGTCATGAAAGTGCTACAAGTAGCAATGGTGAAACTTGAGCGAAAGAAGAGTTAAGAAAATGACAGCTAGCAGAGCGAGAAGCCCTGAACCCCAGCGATCGCCTCAGCCACTTGATCGCAAAAATAAACGTCTGCCAGCAAGTCGCAAATTATCCGCGAATAAGTCCTCTACGAATAAGAATGTTAAACGCTTACCGCGTACTAATTCTTTTCCTTTACCAATATGGGTGCGCGTACTTTTATCGACCCAAAAAGTTTCGATCGCGATGACTGTGTTACTGACTGTCTCAGTATTTGTAATCTATGGCTGGACAGTGTATGCCCAAGAGCAGTGGAATCAACAGTACAAAAAGCTTGAACAACTCAAGCGGCAGGAGCGACAGTTGACGACTGCTGAAGGCTCATTTGATAACGACATGTTGCGAGCAATTCAAAAGAAACCAGGTGAGCTAGTCCGCGAAAGTCCTGAGCAATCAATTTTTTTGCAAGCAGCACCTCTACGCCCAAAGCGTGACGTACCTGCAACCGTCTCTGAACTGCCTAAGAACAAGCCAAATGAAAGCTTAGGATATTAGGCAGTAAAAAAAGAGGTTAGTTGTCTTGAACTTTAGCCGCGATCGCCTTCGCGATCGCTTTTAGAGCTTTAGCCGAAGCAGACTCAGGATGCCCCAATACAATCGGTACACCGCGATCGCCACCTTCGCGAAGACTAATTTCTAAAGGCACACAGCCGAGCAAATCCACGCCAAGTTCATCTGAAGTTTTCTTGCCACCGCCTGAGCCAAAAATATCGTATTGCCTATCGGGCATATCAGGCGGGATAAAGTAGCTCATATTTTCGACAATGCCCAAAACAGGAATACCCATATTTTGAAACATCTTCAAACCTTTGCGCGAATCTAACAAAGATACAGTTTGCGGCGTGGTCACGATTACCGCTCCAGCTAATGGCACGGACTGCGTGAGCGTTAACTGAGCGTCACCAGTGCCAGGCGGCATATCCACAATTAAATAATCGAGTTCGCCCCAGTTGGCTTGATAGAGAAACTGGCGAATTACACCGTTGAGCATTGGTCCACGCCAGACTACAGGCTGATCTTTAGCGATTAAGAATGCCATGGAGATCATTTTTACCCCATAGTTAAAAGCTGGCTCGACCACATCTGAGCCGTTTTCAGCTTTGACGACTTTAACCTGTGCTGACTCCATACCCAGCATCACAGGCACATTTGGACCATAGATATCCGCGTCTAAAATGCCAACTTTTGCGCCCATATCCGCGAGGGCGACCGCTATATTTACTGCAACTGAAGTTTTACCAACGCCGCCTTTGCCGCTAGAAATCGCGAGGATATATTTCACTCCATCGATACCTTTTAAGGTGCTGGTGGGTGGAGCTGCAGGTGTCGCAATCGCGGGACTATTCGCAATTACCTTGACCCAGACATCGCTGACGGTTGCGATCGCCATAATCGCATTTTTGCATTCTTGGATTAAAGGATCACGACTAGGACTATTGGGATCATCTAGTAACAACGTGAAGCTGACTACTCCATTAGACTTGATCGCAATATCACGCACCATCTCGAGCTCGATAATACTTTTTTGGCGATCGCGATCGATTACGGGCTTTAATACATCTTGGATTGTTTGGAAATCATGTAAATCAGCCATAAAGTTAGAAGGTTAAAAAATTGCTTAATATTGCCAAGATTTTATTAAAGCTCAAATAAGAGCCAAATCTATCGATAAAGATTTATGCTTGTGTTGAGGCATCCTGCTAAAGCATAAATGAATAGTCTATGCTCCTTTAATACAAGTAAATCTAAGTAAATCTTTAGATCAGGAAATAAATCTATGAGTAATGAACTAAAAGTCATGCAGCCATCGGGAAGGTTGGATGTGACAACTGCGGCTGATTTTCGCCGTCAAGTTAACGATATCGCCTCCGCTGTAAATCCGCCTAAACACTTAGTGGTTGATCTGCAAGAAATCAGCTTTATGGATAGCTCTGGATTAGGAGCGCTTGTCTCAGCTTTAAAATCAATCCGTAACAGCAATGGGGAAATGGTTATTTGTGGTGCTAACGATCAAGTTCAGATGCTATTTGAACTTACTAGCATGACCAAGATTTTTAAAATTTATCCGACAATTGACGAACTTAATGCAACTTTAAATTAATTGTTTTTTAATTAATTGTAATTTAGCAATCATAGAGCAGCGCTCTATGATTGCTGAATTATCCTTCCTAGATGCGAAACTCAACTTCCAATAGAGATAAGTCGTCTTCAAAAGGTCGATTATTGGCGGCTTCTTTTACACAAGCTAGTATGTAATCAATCCGTGATGTGCGATCGCTAGGAATCCGAATAAATGTATCAATTAGGGCATTAAATCCCCAAATACTATCGTCTTCTTGCGGAATTTCATAAACACCATCACTAAACAAGTACAATCGGCTGTCAGTATCAATTTCACAAACCTGTTCTTGATAATTTACATCAGGCATCATGCCAATTGGAAGTCCCGCTGTTTTTAGAAGCTTGATTTTAGGGATTTCTTGGTTAGAAATTAATACAGATGGAGGATGTCCTCCGCTTGCATAGACAAGCTGATGTGTGGTTTTGTCATATACGCCGTACCAGATTGTGAAGTACATCTCATTGTGAACTGACATCTGGAAGTTGTTATTGAGGTCGCGTAATACTTCACTAGGACTGTAGAAATTGGTTGTATCCTGCGATGTTCTGCTCCGTCTCAAACTGCGAGTACGCATGAGATTTAAGACTGAGACTGATAGCAGTGCTGAGCCAATCCCATGTCCTGAGACATCAAGCAAGTAAAAGGCTAAGCGATCGCTATCTAGCCAGAAATAATCAAAACTATCACCGCCCAGTTGTGTTGATGGCAAAAAACTGGACTGAATTGATATCTCGCCTTTGATTGGTGCAGGAAGAAGCGATCGCACATATTCCGAAGCTTGAGATAGCTCTTGCTCAATTAACCGTTTTTGCCTTTGGATTTCTTCAGTTGCTTGATATACCCTTAACCCAGCTCTTACCCTTGCGCGTAGCTCATTAATGCGTGGCGGCTTACTTAGAAAGTCATCCGCACCCATTTCTAGACCTCTAACCAAGTCTCCTTCTTGATCACGCGCTGTCAACAAAATCAGATAGATATTAGCTAACTCAATGTCGTTTTTGATTTGCCGACATACCTCTAACCCATCAATAATTGGCATCATCCAATCACAAATGATGAGAGATGGATGTAACTCCTTAGCCTTTGCTAAGCCTTCTTCACCATCTTTTGCCAAGATGACATCATATCCCTGACTCTTCAGAAATTTCTGAAGAGTCAGTCTTATAGTTGGATCGTCATCAATTATGAGAATTTGAGGCATATTGATGTGTCAGAATTACAAAGCTAAAGCTATTTATTTCTATTCGTCAATTGTGAAAGATTTGGCAACTCTGGCGAACAAGTCTTTCACTTTATCCCAACGTTTTTCAGAACTAGAGATACTTAGGGTATAAAGATTACCGCGATTTGTGGATACAGTCACTAGGTCATGGCGTGGTTCACCTTGTAGACGCTGGACTGCATATTCAAAGCTGTAATAGTTGCGATCGCCTGAATTTGTTGTTGCCGCTTTTTGGGTGGCACTGAGCATTTGCGCCTGACGACCAGAACCCTCTGGCGCAACTACCCGTTTCATCACTCGTAAGCCGATTGCTTCAGGATCGCCAATTTCTTCAAGGGTCTTGACCGTTTCTAGTTTGCTAATTGCCACAGATACATTTTCGGAAGGATCGATGATGTCATGAAACAAAATATCGATAGCAGAGTTACCTTTGGTTTCTGCCCAGCCGTTGGGATATAAAAATCGGTAGCCATCTTTACTATCTGCAAATGGTACTAAACCACTCGTAGGCGTATTCGCGCAACTGGTCAAGAATAGGGCAAATACGACAAGCAGAGTGGAGACGGCGCGTTTGAACATAAGAATCTTAAAAGGTTTTATCAAAAAAGTTAAGCTAACAAATAAGCAGGATCGTTACTACTTAAAATTTGTATGGCTCAATAATATTAGAATACAGCACCACTGTAACGTCTGTTTATGATTCGTAGAGCTAGGATTTCTGGTAACTAAGCCTGAGTATACTACTGTGAAAATAATTCTTTTATATTCTTTGATCATTCAACAATATGCTTCAATCGACCGAACCAATCTTGCTCCCTGACAACTTAGAAGATGCGATCGCTCAGGCGATCACGGCGGCGCATCAGGCGATCGCTGATGGCGGGACTCGGATACTTGTTGACTTACGATTTCCTGAGCTAAAAGTGATGCCGATCGCTTATGAATTTGCGGCAAGCTTTAATCAAATCTATGGTCAAGAATGGCAAGCGATTTTTTCAGATGCTGGGGCGGCGGCGCTGGCAAAGCGTGAATGGGCTGATCTCGATGTATCAGTGCGCGGTGTCAATGAAGGACGCAAGGCAATTCGTGAAGAGGACAAAGCATTTTTGTTGATCGAGCCAACCTCGGTCGAAGTCGAACTGGTGGAAAAGTTAGCACAATTAGCAGGCGATCGCCCATTTGTGATGCTCAATCCCCGCCTTGAGAATAGTGAGGTGGGTTTAGGACTATCCGCCCGTCAAATGCGCGATCGCTTTCTTAGCACTTTCGAGACTGCCTATTACATCAAACCTCTGGAGCTTGGCGCATTATGGCGCTGCTATCCGCAAACATGGCAAGTCTGGCAACAGACTGCATCTGGTATGCAACCAATGGCAGAAGTAACTCAGCGTCCATCTAGTGATGATATTGATCGTCTATTTCAGCAAAAGACTGGCAAGCAGTCAGGGTCATTTTTAGGGCGATTGCAGCAGTTCTTTAATGCTTTGTCGCGCTAGTTTAAAAAATGATAAGGCGGTAAAGCGGGACTCCATAGTATCTGCCAATGAGAATTTTGTTCTTGCCACGATCGCGTTATTTGCTGCAACATCTCAACTTGCGATCGTGGTAATAATCCATAAACTCTTACATCTTCTGTGCCTTGAGTTTCCACTTGCTGAAACTCAGGCTTATATGCAGTATCTATTTCAGAATTTAAGCTATTAATTAAAGTCTGACGATAGTCGAGAACTTCTGTTTGTAACTGCGATCGCCATTGTTCTTGTTGGAGATATTGCGATCGCTTGGCTAAGAGATAGTTTTTGCCTTTGAGGTTAGTTTCGACTTCCGCTTTGGGAGTGATCGCTACACCTGTGATCAAAAATTCAGCATATCCATTTAATCGACTCAAACTTGCTAATAACTTTTCTTGTTCTTCTTGTAAATAAGTTTTTAATGCATCAATAGAAACAAACGCGGTTCCGAAACGTAAAGGCAAGAGGGAACGCTCCACAAATAACTCACAAATCAGGCGATCGTGCTGGACGATCGCTTGCATCAAAGCTTGCTCAGGTAAATGGTTGAGAGCTTCGACATCGATATCTGACTCAATCACCGCAATCAGGCGATCGCATTGCAAATATTGAACTTGCTTCCCCGTAATTCCCAAAGGTAATTCTAATAAAGGCAAGTCTAATGGAGCAGGTACAAGTAAAATCGCATAGGTATAAATCATTTCTTCTTGTCCCTCTCTCCTTTTGGGTGAGGGGCTAGGGGTGAGGGCTACTTTCTGAGTTTAATATGCTTAGGAACTTTGATGTCATGAGTCTTATGAAAATCAGCCTGTACTTTTGGAGTCAAGCTTTTGGAAACGCGCTGCACCACAAAACCGAGGACACCATCGCCTGTTTTTTGGAGCATGTCTTTAGATAGACGCTGAATAAACGAAGGAAATTGCAGAGTTACCTTTAGCTTTAAATCCCACTCAATGCAGGTCATGATTGAGTTTTTATCTGGATTCTCATCTGCTTTTAAATCAGACTTTGCATCTAAAACTTTCTCCTCTAGTCTCATTTCGGCATAAAAATCAACCTCATAGCCTTGCGGTAATTGATCGGGAATGGGGATAGTCGTAATCCGATATACAGCATTTTCGTCAGGTGGCAACAAATTTAGCCCCACTCGTGGATCGACATTAAAGCCCATTGCGCCGACCTGCCCCACACCCATCGCGTAGCCAGTCTCGCCAATCGGGTCTGCTTTAAAAGGATGGGCGCAGCGTTTAAACCAACCCTGATGAGCATCAAGGTATTTCATCACAGTCTGCTGATCAGCAAACAAGTCCATATAACCAATGTAATGACTATGAAATTCGTTTATGGGCAGGTTTTTATCAAAGCTTTGATGAGAATTTTGATCTTTAGAGTTTTTGTTTTCAGAGTTTTTATTTTCGGGGTCTGTATCTTCGAGATTGAATTTGGAGTCATCGACACTCGTGCCATAAGCCGCTAACATCGCCGTCTCTTGTGCAGGTGTTAATAAAGAATCAGAGTCCCCCTCTTGATTTGCAGGCGATTGCATTGGTTCTGACTGCATGACAAATACCTTAAAACTGTTTGTGTCGCTTTCCATCATATTCCATCATAATAGTGCTAATAGTTCGTGCAGTGAAAGCATATGGCATCTCGTACAGTAGTGATGGAAGCCGTTGAAAAGCTCAACTATCGGGTGACGATAGGCGATGTGGCGGCGCAGTCGGGGCTTGATCTCAATACAGCCCAACGTGAAATTGTGGCGCTTGCTGCCGAGACAGGCGGCAATATCCAAGTGGCTGAGTCTGGCGAAATCGCTTACAAATTTGCACCCAATTTCCGTCAAGTTCTTGTCAGTCGGTCATTTTGGCTACAGGTCAAAGAATCGCTCAAGGGCGTTTGGAAATGGTTGTTTTACGCGATTCGGATTTCTTTCGGGATTATGTTAATTGCCTCGATCGCGATCGTAGTTGTCGGCATTATCGCCGCCACGATCGCTTTAAATAGTCAAAATGGCGATCGCGATGATCGCCGCGATCGCCGTAATGATAATCGTGGCGGTGGTGGATTTATTTGGCTAGGCGGTTGGGGTAATCCTTTTG
>JAYTWB010000059.1:0-14850 GCA_043743655.1 Cyanobacteriota bacterium
TATCGCCTAGAGGCAACATCCGCGACCAGAGTAAGTCATAACGAACTTGCTTAAGCACTTGCTGTTTGCGGCGTTGAGTTTGCTGAGTCTGTTGCATCAAGACCGTCATGTCGCGCATTCCTTCATCCATCTGAGCGATTTCTTCGAGAGCTTCTTGAATAACGCTATAGAGGCGGCTATAAGAGTCCATTTGCAACGGATCAAAATCTGGCAATGAATTTGTTGAGGTCGATAAGTTCGCAGAAGATGATAAGTTCGCAGAAGATGGTACAGATGATGATGATGACATCATGCTGAAGTCTTGAGTTCTCACTTGCGATCGCTGAGCTTTGTCAAGCCAAGTTTGCAGGTTTTTAGATAGATTCTCAAAACCTTTAAATTGCTTTTGAAGTCGTTCGATTTTGGCTTGAAGTTGTTGATTTTGTAAAATTGAGGCGTTTTCTTGAGTTACCAATTCACTCGAAAAGTTATTTAGTCTTTCTAGTCTGGGTAGATCAACTCGCACAGTTTCTGATATATAAGGAGTTACATTCTCAGGAATCTTGGTTGAGGTCTTAACTGGAACAGAGTTTGATACTGTTTTTGGTTGGAGTTGTTTCGGCTGGATTTGTTGCTGTATAGGCTGTTGCGGGATAAGTTGTTGCTGTGGACTCTCAACAAACATACTCTCGGCAAACGGACTCTCATCGGCATCAAAAAACTCAGCTAATCCAAAGACTGAGTCCAAATCATTAAAGAGGCTTACTTCTGAATGATCATTATGATCATTTTCATCGTCATCATCCAAATTGTTGATGGAAATATCAAAATCTAGATGATTATTTATTTGAGAGCCATCAGCAAATATTGAAGTCTCAAACAATAGTTCCGAACTAATTTCTGGATTAATTTCTGGATTAATTACAGACAAACTATCTAAGGGTGATTCTAGATTTGAGAAGTCAAAACCATCTATTTCTTGCTCTAGAGATGTTAACCAATCTTCAGATTTATCAGAAATTATATCGAACGATTCATCTACAAAAGTTTCGGTTTCAAAAGTTGCGATTTGATGATCTTCGCTCTGATTAGATTTTGAGAGAGCGATTAATTCTAGACTAGGAGTCCCCCCTTGTGTGCGATCGCCTGCCAAAACTTCAGCACGCGCTGTTACAAAATTGGCGACCGCAACTTTGCCCACTAATATCGCATTGTCAGAATTATGCTCGAGAGCTTGCAACGTCACTTGAGCGATCGCGCTAAAACCAGACAAATTTAACAACTCACCGATGCCACTAAATACTTCAACCTGCGCCCTGATTTCGCCTAAAACAGGCACACCTTCAGGATTTGCTAAAACATCTTGTAAGCGCGATATCCCTTCTTGAACATCTCCCTCAAATACAATCTGAACAATATCTACACCTAACTCAGCTGCCGTTGGTAATTCAATATCTTCACCCAGATCACCAAAATACATCCCCAACACTTCAAATATTGGTTCAGACGTAGTGATCGCTGATTGCTCATCATAAGTCCCTGTCTGAATCTGCTCTAATAAAGGGATGCGTAAGCAGTCATAGGCTTGCAAGAGTAATCCTTCTACATCTGCATCAATCTCACCTTCAAAGCGATATAGCGCTCGAAACACATCTTCAAGCTGATGCGAAATAGTTTTAATACCTTCGAGATTCAAGCTTGCCGAGCCACCTTTGATCGAGTGGGCGGCTCGCATCAGCGAGTGGATATTATTAGTGCTGCGATCGCTACGGAGAGAGAGCAGACCAGTTTCAATATTTTGCAGAAATTCAGGTGCTTCTTGCTTAAAAAATTGATAGGCTTGATCGTGAATTTTCGTGTCTATGCTATACATGGATGATCTCCTGATTGCCTATTCCTGATTGAATATTTAGCTGACTTTCTAACTAACTTTCTAACTAACTTTAAATTGAGACACACTAATTTGTAATTCTTTTGCGACTTGCAATAGCTCACTAAATACATCATTCATGCTCTGAGCATAACTAGAGTTAGAAGTAGCGATCGCCGCAACGTTTTGGATGGTTTGACAAACTTCATCTGAAGTTTGTGATTGCAAAGAAGCTGATTGAGCGATTTCTCGAACAAGTTGGTTGACTTGCTGACTAGAAATCGAAATATCCGCAAACTTCTGACGGGTCTCTTCCACAAGTTGAGAGCCATTATTAACTTGTTCAGTTCCAACCACCATCGCTTTAGCGAGATCATTTGCTTGTGCTTGAATCTCTTCAATCAATTGACGGATTTCAATAGTTGCTTTCGCAGAACGCTGGGCAAGAGCGCGAACTTCGTTGGCAACAACTCCAAAGCCTTGACCTTCTTCTCCAGCACGAGCCGCTTCAATTGAGGCGTTGAGCGCGAGCATGTTGGTTTGATTCGCAAATCCACTAATTAATTTGACTACTTTTGATATCTTTTGCGATGCTTCTCCTAAGAGCTTCACTTTTTCAGCCGTTTCCGATACGGTTTCGCGAATGGCGATAAACCCTTCAATAGTCGTATTCATGGCAGTATTACCTTCAAGCAAGGCTTGGTTGGCTGATTTCACTTGGGCTTCAGCTTTGACAGCCCGCATTTCCACGCCCGCAATTGAGTCCGTTAAGCTATGAATGCGCTCAAGAGTTTGCGCGATCGCACTCACCTGCTCTGACGCTCCACCCGATACGTTTTGCATGGTTTGCTCATTCTGTAAAACAGTCTGAGATACTGACTGAGAAGCTGTTTGGACTTCTAGTACTAGCTTTCGTAGGTTCCTAATCGTTAGGTTATAGGAGTCAGCGATCGTGCCAATTTCATCTTCAGTTACCTTTGCCCGAATAGTTAAGTCGCCGCGACTGATGGGATCAACTTCGATTAGTAGTTCTAGCGCTCGTTTTTGTAGGAGTTCTTTGGCTTGGCGTTGCTCCTGAATGCGCGATTCTGATTCGGTTTGAGCGACTTCTTGTCTAGCTTCAGAAATGCGCTCCGATTCTTGTTGCTTTTCTGCAATTAGAACTTCTAGCTGTTCTACCATGTTGTTTAACTCTTGCGATAGTACGCCAATTTCATCATGGCGATCGCGATCAACTAGACGTTCTCCAATTTCCCCACGCCCAACCTTTTGAGTAAAATCTGATAAACGGCGTAACGGACTCGCTAATGAACCAGCCACAATCAGCCCGATCGCACTTGCCACCAGAATCGAAATTGCCGCGATCGCATAGCCAAGATTTGCCAAATTGGCTAGTGATGTTTCAATCTCCACAAGGGAACGACCAACATACGCCATGCCAACTGGCTTAGTCTTATTATCTAGCAGCTTCCGATGGTCATACAGAGGTGTATAGAATGATAAGTAATTGGAACCTGCGACATTGGCTTCTCCCAAATATTCCTGTCCTTGTTGGAGAACGATATTTGCTACTTCGCGCGCGGCGCGAGTCCCAATCGCCCTAGTATTATCTGGACTCTTGGTATTTGGATCGACATAAGGAACGTTGCCACTAACCCGCCAATCTTGGGCAAAGATTGTTGCCGTGGGTATGTTGTAGCGCTTAGTGAATTTGTCAGGGATGCCATAGTTGCGATTGAGTAATGCTCCCACCAGCACTGTCCCAACTACCCGCCCTTTGACTTTGATAGGATATACCGCCATGCTCACCAGCCCCAATTTGCCCTGTTCAATTTCGTAGGTTCCGAGCGGTGCTGGCTGCTGCGATTCGGTTAGCCCCTGAGTTAATTGAGGACGAATACCAATATTGGCTTGCTTTTCTAGCCCTAAGGCTTGCATATCTGTCGATTTAACCAGTTCAATACCATACATCGGCTTGCCTGTCGCGATCGCATCCTTGACAATCGACAAATTTTCTAAATTACTACCATTAGGGACAACTGACTGTTTAAATGACTGAGGAATTAGTTGCTCTTTAGAAGCAAGAATTGGAAACTTAGAAAAATCTTCATTGAGAATGAGTGAATTCCCTTCAATAATCCGCCCACGCATATCGGTCAACAACTTCACATTCTTAATAGATTCAGGATCAAAACCTTCGCTGCTGACCTGCAATAATGGTGACAGATTGGCACGTTTGGCGGCAAGCTCGGTAGGGTCGCTTAAATCAAGATTCGCATCTTCGATAGTTTTGGCGATCGCTTCCGCATCACGGCGACTTTCTGAATTTGTCCAGAGGACATATTCAGACACAAAGAATGAGCCTTTTTCTTGAAGGGAGGTTCGTAATTCTCTTAGTGAAGTCTCTTCCGATGACTTGACCAGAATTTGGGTAACTAGCAACACTGGCAGTCCTGAAGACAGCAAAATCACAATTGATAGTTTCCAGCGCACACCCAAGTTATTCCAAACTTGTGATGGCAGTTTCCAAAATGGAACTTGCTTTTTTGACTGGGGCGCTAAAACTTGCGGGACTAGTTCAGCCAGTGAAATTTGCTCTACATTCTCAGATGTGGGAATCTCTGGTTTGTCTTTAATTAACATAATACTTCTCTTTATGGGCAATATATTAGTGAGTATCTTAAACAACCTTGAACTGAGATACGCTCACTTGCAAATCTTCAGCAACTTGCAAAAGTTGAGAGAATGATCGAGCCACGTCTTCAGACTGCTTGGACGTGTCAGATGCGATCGCGGCAATATCTTGCATCGTCTCACCCATCCGATCAGAGGTTTGAGTCTGAGTATCAGCAGCGATCGCAATCTCCTGCACGATCGCATTTACCTGTTGACTCACCATCGAGATTCGAGTAAGTTTTTCACGCGCATTTTGAACTAGCTTTGTCCCTGTAACCACTTGCTCTGTCCCAGTTTCCATCGCCGCAACCACTTCATTAGTTTGTGACTGTATTTCTTCCACAAGCTGTTCAATCTCCGCCGTTGAAGTTGCCGACTGTTCCGCAAGGTCACGAACTTCTTCCGCAACCACACTAAAGCCGCGTCCTTCTTCACCAGCGCGAGCCGCCTCGATCGCCGCATTCAGTGCTAACAGGTTAGTCTGCGCCGCAAAGTTACTAATCAAGTTGACGATTCGCGAAATCTTTTGCGAAGTTTCACCCAACCGCTTGACCTTCTTCGCTGTCTCAGATACAGTTTCACGGATATCAGAGATGCCTAAAACGGTCAGGTTCATCGCTTCATCGCCCTCTTGGAGGACAGTTGCTGCAACTTGCATTCTCTGTTCTGCTTGTTTTGCCTTAGTTTCTACACCTCGACTAGATTCAGTCATTACTTTGATTTCTTGCAAAGCCAAGTTAATAGAATCTGACTGTTTCATTGCTTCAGTTGACACCGATCGCACTGACATTTCATTACTTGTGGCAGTCTGAGTTACTGACTGCGAGGCTCCTTGCACCTCCACTACCAGCTTCCGTAAGTTACGAATAATCGCATTGTAAGAGTCAGCGATCGTACCAACTTCATCGGCAGTCACGTTAGCGCGAATCGTCAGGTCTCCTCGGCTAACAGGATCAACTTCGATCAATAGTTCCAAAGCACGGCGTTGTAAAAATTCTTTTTCTTGCTTTTGTTGCTCAGTTGCGGCATCGGCTTCAGCACGAGCCTCCTGACGAGCAATCTCTAACCTCTCCGATTCTTTTTGCTGTTCAGCAACAAGACTTTCGATTTGCGCCGCCATTTGGTTAATGTTGTCTCCCAAAACCGCAAGTTCATCTTCACCCTCAACGATCAATCGAGTTTGCAGTTCACCTTGACCGATCTTCCCAACCGCCGCCGCCGCTGCTTGGATTGGTTTAGTAACTCGATTAGCGATCAGAGCGGCGAGAACCCCTACAAGCAAAGCCGTTACTCCCGTCCCTACCATGAGCGCATTCAAAAGATCGCGTTGGGGTTTAAAAACCCTATCCGTTTCATTAGTGATGATCACGCCCAAATTGAGATTAGGCATATCGGCAAATGTGGGCAACTGCACATAGGTAAATAATTCGTCTTTGCCCGTCAATTTATCCGTAGCCACTACTGTCGCTGTAGTTTTGTTGGCGATCGCCGATGCTAGTTGCGGAAAGTCATCTTTAGCTTGGTTCCCTTCTTCAGCCTTTTCTTTGGCAATAAATGCTTTCCCTGACCCATCAATCAAATGGTACTCATCTTCTACGCCAATGCTACCTTTAACCACATCTTCAAGCTTCTCAATTGGCATTCTTGTCCGCACTACGCCAATCAATTTATCTGTGTTGATTTCTCTAACAGGAGCAGAGACAAACATACTAGTTTTTTTAGTAACTGTTGATTTCCCGGGCTGACTGATAAATGGCTTGCCTGTAGACAAGGCAATTTTGAAAAAATCGCGCTCTTTAATATTTGGGGCAGGATCGAGGGTAATCGTTGATCGGATTGGTGTGTTTCCGTCCAAATCTGCAAATGCGATCAGGTTATAAACGCCATAAACTTTGGCATAGTCGTTTAGAATCGCTTCACGCTCACTTTGAGAAATCACTCCTTGAGCTTTACGATTGGTAAAAATGGGATGATTTGCCAATACTTGGATATCGCCATAGCGTTCGTACATAAATCGGTTAATCTTGTCGGCGATCGCATTAGTTTCTTGCAATTGCGATTCACGAATTTCTTGCTCTAGAGATCGGCTAGAAAAGTAGGAAGCAACGCCACCGATCGCCACAATTGGAATCGTGCTGATTATCACCGCTAGCAACGTTGCCTTTGTACTCAAAGAGAGCGATCGCCATCCCCATTGTTTGCGCCTTGCCCTCTCAGTCGGTAATTTTCCGTCATTGTTTTGCGGTGCTGCATCAAGATTAGCTAGCTTCTGCTCAATTTCGATCTCTAGTTCTTGTTCTGACTTTTGATCAATTTTTTGATCAACTCCTTGCACAATGTTGAGATGACCATTGTTACCGTTGTTGTTTATTTGTTTTGGCTCGTTGTCTTGTGTCAGCATTGTGTTTACTCCTAAATATCAAAAAATAATATCTAAATAAATACTAAAAAAATATCTAAATAAATGTAAATGTGTCTAAATCATTATTTAAAATCATTGTTTAAATCTCTCGATGATCGCGGCTCCATCGAGTACCAAAAGTGTCTCATTCAGAATATTCAGCCAATATCCAGAACAGACTTGGGACAGCGCAGCATTTTTAAATGCGATCGCCGCAGGTTGGATTTTGGTTGTCTCAACCTTTACCATTTGCCCCACATGAGGCACAGCAAATCCGATGATCATATCTTGGCTCCGTAAAAAGATAATGTGACATCGATCTTGAAATTTCCCCGAATTATCCTCCTGAGCATAAAGAGGTGTATATCCCAACATACTTGCTAAATCGACTACCCAAATCACATCGCCACGCCAGTTATATATCCCCATCACATGGGAATCTAAACCAGCGATCGCCGTTATCTTTGACAAATTGACACTAACGATTTCGAGCAAATGCTGTGTTAGCAGTATGGCTTGTTGATCTGGTGCTAGAGAAAATGTCAGAAATTGCTCAGTTGACAACTGAGCTAATACCTTTTGACCGCCAATCAGCTTGTTTGTCACAGCGATCGCTCCTCCTAATCTTTTACTAACAACTTGATGGTGCGAACGAGTTCAGCCACATCGATCGGCTTGGTCAGATAAGCCGAAGCTCCTTGTTTCATCCCCCAAAACTTATCCATCTCACCACTCTTTGTGGAACACATCACGATGGGAATATCCTTCGTCTCAGGTTTATCTTTTAGATCACGACACAACTCAAAACCACTTTCATTAGGCAAAACCACATCTAAAACAATCGCACTAGGCTTCTGCTGACTGATTTTCTCCCTAGCTTCAATACCATTTGTCGCCAAAACAGTCATAAACCCAGCATTTCTGAGGCTCCCTGTAATAATCTCAGCCTGAGTCATCGTATCTTCAACCACTAAAATCGTACTCATTGTCTAAACTTTTCCCTTTACTTGTTTATAGTTTGCTTAGTTAAGTGGCTCAAAACCAAAACCAAGTCGTGGGTCGCCCCACGCTGCTAGATTTTAAGGTTACTTAGTGATTTAGCTATCTGATATCTGCAAAAATCTTCGCAGTATTTGCAAGACCTTGCTGGGGTCTGGCGGTTTACTCAGAAAATCTGACGAACCAGCCATCTTCGCCCGCACCCGATCAATCATCCCATCGCGACCTGTCAAAATCACGATCGGAATTTCTTGAAAAGTTTTTGTTTTTCGCAAAAAAGTACATAATTCATATCCATTGGTATTTGGCATGATTAAATCAAGAAAAATCAAGTCGGGCTTGCGTTGTAATAGCGTACTGACGCTCTGTAAAGGTTCAGTAATGCCCAACACTTCATAACCTAATGGCTCAAGAATGAGGCGCATTTCTACTTCAACTTGGGGGCTATCATCAATACAAGCAATGAGACCACGCCGAGTGGTTTGTGTTATCTGGACAGGCGCTTTCCAAGTTGGAGATGTCCAATCAGAAATCTCTTTAAAAGCAACAATGCCATCGACTACTAATGGCAAAAGCGATCGCATCACTGCAATCATCGAGCAATGCATGATCACGGACAAATCCCACAGCGTATTTGTCCCATTTAAAATTTTTTTGAGACTGTAATAGGTCTTTTCAGAGATTGCTTCAGCGTCTACCATCACCTTTAATTGATCAGGATTAGCAATATAGGGCGCTAAGTCAAACGAAAAGCCTGGAATCATGTTTTGGACATGCGAAAGCCCAGCCTGTTGCCACTTTTGCTGTGCCATGACAATCTTATCTAAAGTTTGCACTGCTGGCAGAGCGACAATTGGCTTAAATGTTAAAGCCTCAAGAGGCTTCCAGGACGACTTTGGCTGCTTTTGTTCACTCAAGCTATAAAAAACTTCATGAATACTTGACTGAATGATCGCCCGAACTTGTTCAATTGTTAGTTGATGGTTTTGAATGGCTTGTTCAATCACCTTTAATTCCCAAGCTTCAACCCTAGGATCAGCGTTTTCTAATAATTCTTGTATATTTACGTTTTGGGAGTGTTGACGGATGGCTCTGGCAAGTCTACGCACACGATGTCCGCCACCTGTCGCATATACCAAACGACCCAAATAAAAGTATATATTCCAATTAGGCTCTGACTCATGCTCATCTGTAACTATTAATTCACCAGTAGCCTGTTGAAACAATACATGCAGATGTTTCAAATCTTGAATAAACTTGGGAAATAATTGTATTGATGTATCCACTGGAGAAAGTTTAGTAAGTAGCATTTGCAAGAGACATGGAGAGACAGAAGCCAAAGGGAGAAAAACTACTTATGTGTCTCCACAGACATAAGCATTCACAGAGATAAGCATTTGTAGCACCTATTTTTAAAAAGGTATTTAAAAAGATAACTGTAAAGTGACTCTCTCCAAACCTTCTCAAACGCTAAATTAGCATACAATTTAGCGTTTGTATATCATACCCTGTTCAATTCAGATTCTGACTACACACAAAATAATTGTTTAAAGCCACTTAATTTCAAACTTAACTCTCAATTTAATTCTAAACTCTATAATTTAGTTCTAGATACTAGGCTTAATTTAGAATTAGACAGCCTAAATAGACATATACAAATATGCAATCAGAAATACAATCACAAATGCAACTACAAAACTCAGACAATCTTCACTTCAATCCTCTTGAACTACTCCAAGATTATCTTTCTAAAAGCTACGATATATTGTCTGAGAAGCTCATTCATGTTTTAGACTATTTTGATCAGGTTACATACTTAGAGTTATTGCCTGAGTCTCGTTACTTCATTAACGCATTTGTCAAGAATTTTTTATATATCTTTACGCAGTCTGATTATTTGTTGAGCGATCGCCATATATCTAGATTTATTCAACTAAATTTAACTATATCAAATCTAGTTGCAATTTCAGACTTTAAGACAACTGATACATATTTAGAATTGCTCAAATTACAACCACAAAATTACGCAAAAATACTTACTCTATGCTCTGCTAGAAACAATTTTAAAATTGATCGCCAAGCATTTTTTGATATTAGTCCAGAACTCGCTAGTTTATGGTATTCACATTATTTAGAGATATATCGTACAGGGCTAGTAAATCGAGATGTGTATCAAAACTTACGAGAACATCTTGTTTATGATGATCAGCGCTTAACTAATTTTTATAAAATTGATGATCTTTACTTTGGATCAACTTACATTGACGAAGATAGCGATCGCATTCTCAAAGCCAAAATCAACAAATCAATTCAAAATAGCCAATTCATTAAAAGTATAGTTATTTCTAACAAACCAAATCCCACAAAAATTGCCATAATTTCAGGATTTTGGTTTCCGCAGCATTCTGTCTATCGTATTCTTTCTGAGCATATTGCAATGCTAAAAGACAGCTATGACTTAACCTTAATTCATCTTGGCGATCGGATTAATAATCAAGAATTAGAAATTGATACTCAATATTTTCAAGAAGTAAAGTATTTACAGATTCAAGATGGAAAACTTGATATCAGTAGTATTCAGCAAAATGATTTTGCAGCGGTCTATTATCCAGATATCGGAATGCTATCTGAAAGTATTTTATTATCAAATATGCGAATTGCACCAATTCAAATTTGTGGACTTGGACATCCTATAAGTACATTTGGTAGTGAGATTGATTATTTTATTAGCGGTGCTGATGTCGAATTAAATCGCAATCCCGAAGTTAACTATTCTGAACGCTTAATTTTATTGAAGGGGCTAGGTGCTGGGAATAATTATCCTAATTATCAGTCATCAAGGACAGTTAATAATAAACTGCGATCGCAGTTTATTATTAACTGTCCTTGGTATGCTCAAAAAGTAAATTATCCCATGTTAGTTTTACTCAAAAGAATAGCTCAAGAAGCCAAATTATCAGTTTTATTTCGATTCTTCTCAGGAGGAGGATTAGTTCGCAAAAATGACTTTCTTCCATTTGTAAAAGCTATCGAAGAGGTTCTAGGTTCAGAACATATTTGTGTCTATCCAAATTTGCCGTATCAACAATACATGACAATTATGGAAGAGGGTGATATTTGTCTTGATTCTGCTCATTTTGGTGGATTTAATGTAATCATCGATGGCTTACACCTACAAAAGCCATCAGTTTTATTTGAAGGTAAACGATGGTACAGTCGTGCAGGTGCGAGGCTAATGAAAAATCTAGGACTAGGAGAACTTGTCGCCAAGACTCCTCTAGAATACACGCAGTTAACTTTAAAGCTAATCAATAACGAAGACTTTTTTGTGGAAATGCAAGAACTTATCAAGAAAATAGATTTGTCCCAAATTACTTTTCAGTCAAAAAATAATCTTAGCGCTCAATACTTTAAGAGAGCAATTGACTTCCTGATTCAAAATCACGAGCGTTTAGAGAAGGATGTTTCTAGAAAACCGATTCGGATTTCTTAATCTCTAAAAGTATGGGTAGCTCGCTATACAGACGATCTATACTTTTAGCTAATTACTTCCAAACCAGATCACATAGAGAATTAAACCAAAATGTCACTCTCAGCAGCAGCAAATTTAAAACTACTCCAAATTCGTAATAAATTTCTAGAGAATCAAGTGCAAGAATTCTCCACTGCCCTATCTGAACTACATAAGCAGAGCGAAATAGCTTTAGAACAGAGTGAGAATCGCTTAAAAACAAGTGAGTCTTTATTGAGTGCTATGTTTATGAGGTCAGCTGTTGGCATGGCTATCACTGATATTAATGGCAAGTTCATTAAGACTAATCCTTGCTATCAAGAGATGGTCGGCTATTCTGAAAATGAATTAGAACTAATGCGGTTTATTGACGTTACGCTACCTGAAGATGTGGAAGAGAATCTAAGATTGCGAGATTTAGTCCTGTACGGCGAATGCGAAAGCTATCAAATGGAAAAGCGATTTGTTCATCGTGATGGACGCATTGTCTGGGTAAGAGCGACCAGTTCTAAAATATCGGATGACACAGGGAAAGCACCACTTTTTATTGGCGTACTCGAAAACATAGGCGATCGCAAAAGTGCAGAGATAGAAAGACAAGAAGCGATCGAGGCGCTCTATCAACTCAATCAACAATTAGAATCAAGAGTCGAACTGCGTACTCACGAACTCAAATTTGCCAATGAGCAATTGATCGTCACTAATACTGAGCTAGCTCATGCGACAAAACTTAAGGATGAATTTTTAGCGAATATGAGCCATGAACTTCGCACTCCACTCAATGCAATTTTAGGAATGTCAGAAGGGTTGCTAGACAAAGTGTATGGTGATGTAAACGATCGCCAAAAGCGATCGCTATCATTAATCGAGACTAGCGGTCGACATTTATTAGCATTAATTAATGATGTTTTGGATGTTGCCAAGATGGGTGCAGGGAAACTAAAACTAGAAATCAGTCCTGTGAGCATCGAATATCTCTGCAATTCTAGTTTGAACTTTGTCAAGCAAATGGCAACCAAAAAAAATATCCAGATAAGAATATCTATTCAACCGAATCTAGGTGCGATCGCTGTTGATGAACTCCGAATGCGGCAATCTTTGATTAACTTGCTCAGCAATGCTGTCAAATTTACGCCAATAGGTGGAAAAATCTGCTTAGAAGTAAAACTGATCAAAACCGATACCATAAATTTTCTGACAACTGCCGACTTTACCTATGCATTTATCTTCTCAGTAATTGATACAGGTATCGGTATTGCTCCAGAAGATATCGGTAAGTTGTTTCAAGTTTTTATCCAGATTGATAGCAGCTTAAACCGACAATATACGGGTACTGGACTAGGGTTGACTCTGGTCAAACAGATTACAGAACTGCATGGTGGCTGTGTGAGCGTTACGAGTCAGGTTGGGGAGGGAAGCTGTTTTTCGATACTCTTACCTTATACAGGTGAAATCAAATAAATCAAATAAATTAAATAAATCAAATTAAACGGTGAAACGCTTTTAGCAATAATCATCCAATAGCAAATCAAAAGCGCGCTCCTAGAGGAGAGAACGCATTTTTGATTATTGCTATTTGATTATTGCCAAGTGTCACGAAATGCCTTGACTACACGATCCATACCAACCGATCGCGAAGCCTTAAACAGAATCCGATCGCCACTGGCAACTTTTTGTAAAAGGGTCTGTGTGATGTCGTCATAGGACTGACAGGCGATCGCATACTTTAGCGATCCATTGGCTCCTGCCAAAATTGCATCCGCTTCTCCATCGGCTAAGATAATCGCGCCTTCTATTCCTAGCTTGCTGATCGCCTCACCGATTTGATGATGTAGCGAAGTAGACATCTCTCCTAACTCCTTCATTGTGCCTAATACTGCCCAATGTCGCTTTGCGGGCATATCGGCAAGCTGTCGGAGAGCGGCTAGCATACCCTCAGGTGAGGCATTGTAGGTTTCGTCAAGGATCATCACATCTTGAGGCAACTCATATAACTGCGCTCTGCCAAATGGAAGATCGAGTTTGCCAATCCCTTTTGTGGTCTGAGTCCAATCGAGGTTGAGAGCTTTGAGAACGGCTAATCCTGCCAAAAAGTTTAAAGCATTGTGCTGCCCCGTCAATGGCAAATCCCATATCAAATCATCGACATATAGCTTGCCGTCAACCAGTTCACCATTCACATCACCAACACCTAATCCATAGGTGATCGTTTTGCCATGCCAAACCTTACTTGCTGTTTCCATCAATAGTGAGTCACTGGCATTGAGAATCGCCGTCCCATCAGTAGGAGTCTCAGCAAGCAGCTCGCATTTGGCGATCGCGATCGCTTCTCTTGACCCTAAACGACCAATATGCGCTGTACCAACATTGGTAATTACGCTGACAGTGGGCAATGCCGTTTTAGCGAGTCGCTCGATTTCGCCTAAACCGCGCATTCCCATCTCCACCACCACAAAGTCATGCTGTTCAGGAGCGATCGCCAACAAAGTTTGCGCCACACCAATATCATTATTATGATTAGCTTGGCTCTTGTGAACTTGCTTATGCGGCGCGACATAGACAGCCAACATACTCGCGATCATCTCTTTAGTGGTCGTCTTACCGACCGATCCTGTTATCGATATGATCGGGCGCTGAAACTGCGATCGCCACCAACAAGCTAGGGCTTGGTAAGCCGTGAGCGTATCACTAACCGCTAATACAGGCAGCCCTTGTGCTGCCGCAGAGTTTGCCCATTCGTGACTTACCAGTGCTGCCACGGCTCCTTGGGCGATCGCGGTTGCCACAAAACCATGACCGTCAAAATTTTCGCCTGATAAAGCTACAAATAACTGACCAGCTCTAAGCTTGCGACTATCGGAAATAATGCCCCTGATCTCTGTGTGGTTCTGTGCATTTTCGTCAATATTGGCAACTGTTGCCGATGTAATGGCGATCGCTTGGCTAATCGTACAAATACAGGTCATGCTTGATTCTTTGGTTCTGATCGTTTCTAAGCTTAAGATCAGGATATAAGCCAGATATCTTAAGCCCTATTATTATCACGCCTCAGGCAACACATCATCACCAAACATTTCATCCAAAGCTCTGAGATAAGGCTCAAATACTCTGACATATTGTTCGTCAAGATGATTGTGCATTTCCTGACGGAGCAATCTCAACAAAGTTCGTACCAGTTCCCAACTAACTTTTAAAGGTGGATAGAGCATCACACAAAGTGGAAAAAGTTCTTGCTGAATAGCAGCAACGCTTTTTTCAAGCACACATAGACAAAGATAAACCTGAAACATTTCAATGTCCCGCACACTAGAAATCCGAACTTGAGGTGAACCTAACACTCCACTATGACATTGATAGTCAGAATGCATGATCAGCGTTTTTTGAGAAACCTGTCGCGCAATTTCACTGGTTAAA
>JAYTWB010000060.1:0-7387 GCA_043743655.1 Cyanobacteriota bacterium
CGCTTGTTCTAGTATATTTTCTAATTTGACTCCAGCCTATGGCGCTGAACAAATCCGCTTTTGGTATCCACTTGCGGGTGAATTTACGATTTATGTCAGCGATTTGGAACAGTTTGCTAAAGAGGGAAAGTTAAGCAGACGATTGGAGTTATATCTCAGCCAACTGTCTCCGCAACAACAAGCTCAATTTCGCGAAGCATTATCGACTCGTTACAACATCAGTCATGTGGCAATGTCGCAGTTCACCTATTCTCCTATCGGGGAGATTTTGGTACGCCGATTGGGCAGGGTGTTACAAATAACTCCAGAACTAAATGGATTTTCAGCATTGCGATCGGCGTTGATTCTTTCCGCCGAGAGTGAGGAAAGGCTGACTGTTCTGAATATATTACGGCGATATCCCGTTCCGATTGTCTATTTAGACTTGCCACGAGGCTTACAGGCTTATGCCGAAGTTTCGCAATTGATTTATAAAAAAGATCAGGTGATTGCTGCGATTGAGAAACAAGCGATCGCTGAAAATAAGATTTCAGATTTTGCTCAAAATGATTTGCGCGTTGCAGGAAAGGTGAAATGGACTAAAGAGCAGTTTATTTATTTGCAAGGCGATCGCAATGTAAATGTATTGACAGATTTATATCTACCACAGGGCTTAACTACACCTGCGCCGCTAATTGTGATTTCTCATGGACTTGGTTCTAATCCTGATACTTTGCTGTATTTGTCACAGCATCTCGCTTCGCATGGATTCGCGGTTGCGGCGCTAGAGCATCCTAAAACAGGCAGTCGTGACTTTGCGGCGTTCCTATCGGGTATAAGTAAAGCTCCCCAATTAGATGGAGCAGTTCAACGTCCTAAGGATGTGAAATATCTATTGGATGCATTGGAACAGAAGATGAAAACAGAACCTCTATGGCGCGATCGCATCAATACACAGCAGGTGGGACTGATTGGACATTCGCTTGGTGGTTATACCGTGTTAACTTTGGGCGGCGCTCAACTTAACTTCAATCAAATTAATAAGGAATGCAGCACACCTGAGCCAGATGTCTCTTCTTTTAATGTCTCTAAAGTTTTACAATGTCGATTTAGCACTTTAACTACTAAGGATGTTGATTTAAGCGATCGTCGTATCAAGGCTGTACTAGCCCTAAATCCGCTCGGCAATGCGCTCTTAGGTAAAGAAGGAATGCAAAATATCAAGATACCTACAGCAATCTTTGCGAGTGGAGAAGACTTGTTTACACCTGCGATTCCTGAACAGTTCTTTCCATTTGTATGGTTAGCTAGTTCTAATAAGTATTTAGTCACTTTTCCTAAAGGAACGCATTTTTCATTTTTAGAAAGAAGCGAAAAAGGAGTAGTGGTAATTCCAGAGAATGTATTTGGGGTGAAGCCAGAGTTTACGCAGCCCTATGCTAAAGCCTTAAGTCTTGCCTTCTTTCAAACACATCTAAATAATCGTCCTCAGTTTGCGGCTTATCTAAATAATGCCTATGTTCAAGCGATCGCTTCTCCTCAGTTTCCTGCTTCGTTGACGACCAGTTTCTCAGAAGTGCAACTTGTGCAATCTTTAGAAGCTTCTCTCTAAACAATCAGCGATCACGGTTGCTTAAGGATGCTGATTATGATGGACACTCGCTATCAATATTACAGAAGAAAACTCTATCTCAATCAGAAGATTAAGATAGAGTTTTCAGGGATCGAGCTTGGGACAAGTTTGGTGTAATCGCTATTATATCTTTTCAATTCGATGCTGTTTAGCAATGCTATGAGACTTTTTCCCATTGAAAAAGCTAAATTAACTGGAACAGCATTTCCAATTTGCTTATACTGACTCGATAATGATCCAGAAAAAATCCACTCATCAGGAAAAGTTTGAATTCGTGCATATTCCCTAATAGTAAGAGGTCTACTTTCTTCTGGATGACATCTTTCAGTTTGCTTTTGAGATGGACTACAAGTCAGAGTTAAGCTTGGCTCATCCCAAGACAATCTACGAGCCATTCCAGTTTTTCCGCCACCAAGAAAATAACTGCCTTGCATATATTCGCGTTGTAATTCATCAGGTAAATCTCGCCAATAGCCACCTTGAGGTACAAGTTTTAAGATTTCTTCTTTTCTTTTGGAATATTTTTGCCCAATAGATTGAGGTACATCATTGGGGTAAAGTTCACCAGCTTTAAGGGCATCTTTTAATACATAAACCTGTTTGTAAGGTGAGGGCCATTGAAATTGAGCATACTGAAATAGGTCATTACGAATGCCAACGAGCATTAATCGCTCACGTTTCTGTGGTACTTGATAGAAGATTGCCTTTAAAACTCTAGGTTCAATTAATGTATACCCTAAACTAGAAATTACTGACTTAATTGATCCAATAGTTCTTCCATTATCATGTTCAAGTAAACCTCTAACATTTTCTCCAAGAAAAATTTTTGGCTGAGATTCCTTAATTGCACGTGCAAATTCAAAAAATAAAGTTCCCCTTGTATCCTCAAATCCCAGTTGATTACCTGCGTAAGAAAATGCTTGGCAAGGAAACCCACCCGAAATAAAGTCAATTCCTCTAAATCTTGTAAAATCTACATTTTGAATATCGCTTTCAATTATGTTCCAGTTTGGTCTATTAGCTCTAAGTGTATTACAAGCTTGCTTGTCGAACTCATTTAGGGCAGCAGCTTCAAAGCCAGCTTTTTCAAGTCCGATCGCTAATCCTCCAGCACCAGCGAAAAGCTCAATAGATGAGAAAGACCTGACTGGTTTAACCTGAATCTCCTCATCCCATTTTGAGTTCAGCATATCTCGAATTTCTCTAAACTCGGTCAACTGATTAATCTGGTATTGTTTTTTGCCCGCTGTGGATATAAATGGTTTTAACTTACCGTTGTTTTCCCATTTTAATAATGTTGATTTAGAGACAGATACAATATCAGCTAAAAGTTCAGCATTAATACTATTTTTAGATGTCAAAGTCATGAAATCCTTCATATTTACGAAATGACAATAAATAAATACTTTTCAGAAGATTTTGATCTATCTCTTTTAGCTCTTTCACTACTGTATTAGACTTTTCAGCAAGCTGCACACTTAATACAACATCCTCGATTATTCTAGGTAACACAGTACATAATTTCTTGAAAGCTAATCTATCCCCTGTCGCAATTTCATAGAATTTATCAATTGAAACTCTGCGGATTTGTTTGTGTGAGACTTTATTTTTATCAATACTAACACTCCACTCAATATTCTGACTATTAGCAGCGATAACTTCAACCAACATACAAGTAGCGTTAGGATAATTAATTAATGTATCTTGCATCCGAAGATAAGTATTTTTAGAAGAGGATGAATTCATTGTGTTATGTTTGTTTTTTATCTCTACATAAATTTTCTTGGACTCATTTACAATGTCATAGCCTTGATTTGGAACAGCCCAGCCATTACCAATAAATTTAAAAATATTTTGATGAAAATATCCTATGTGATTTGTATTACTCTTATCTAATTGCCGAATAATTTCACTCTCTAAAACATCTTCTATATCTTTTTTATATACCTTAGAATCAAACGTTAATTTAACTGGATCGATTAAATTACTATTGAATTTTGCAAGATTAATTCGGAAGCGATATTTCATTACAGTATTTTTGACGTGCTGGAAAGCGTCACTGTCACCAATAAAACCTAAATTATATTCTTCCATTTTTCAAAAAAAGCAATGAGAAAATTAGTGATTACTTAGTAGTATCACTAACTTCGATTATAAAGCATTTCGGCTAATCATGAAAAACAGAGGGTTTTGATAGAAATTGGCATGACTGAAAATAAACTAACAGATGATCGATGGGAGTCTATGGCAGAAATAATATGCCAAGAAATTGTAAGCAGTAAAATAGTTCCAAGTCACTCAATAGGAATAGGAGTTGACTACTTTTCAATCTATTCTTTCAAGTAGTTATGTAAATCTTCCGTTGTAAATCAAAGTGATGACTTGGTAATTTAGTGAGTTCGGGATCAGTGGTGCGAAGCGCCGCCGATATTCTATTTTTGTAAGCGCTTAAGTTCATCTTGAAGAGACTGAACTTTATCTTTTAGTAAATCGACATCACCCATATTTTGATTAGGGCTTTGATCATCTTCATCATCGATCGTGATTGTGCGAGGTGAGTCCTTACTAGTAGAATCTGGAGCGCTCTCACTGATTGGCTTTTGAGCATTTCGCACCAGATCATCGACAAATTTTCTGGCTTCTTCGCTGGTCATTTCGCCGCGTTCAACTAGATCGTCCGCTAATTTACTGGCTTGAGTGCGGAGTTCGCCAATAGTTTCGCCTGCTTTTTCACCTGCGACAGTTGCTAAGCCTAAGCCTAAATAAAATGCTTTTTGGACAAGCCCACCAAATGGATTCATTACGATTACTCTTAAGTTAATATTTGATTTAGTCCATCATATCTCGATAAACTTTAAAATGAAATTTCCTAACTGGCTATCCCAAAGATCAGTGCAGAAAAAAAATGCGATCGCACTGATTTTTAGATCGTCTGCTGATCAACAATCAGAGTGCTGGACATATTCACAATTAGAAGTTCAAGTTAATCAATGCGTGGACTATCTGCAAGCATTAGGCATCAAATCAGGCGATCGCGTTGGCTTGTTGTTAACCAATCATCCCAGATATATCATTCTCGTTCATGCATTGGTTAAGTGCGAGGCTGTAGCTGTTTTTCTGAATATTCGACTGACTGCTGAAGAGTTGCGATGGCAGATAGAAGATAGTTTAACTAGATATTTGTTTTGTGATCAGGTTACTGAGGCGATCGCTAAAGTGATTCAGATTGATAGTTTGACCATATGCGAATTTTCAGGCGCGCTCTCTCAGGAAAGAAACTTAAAAAATGAGAATATTAATCCTGAGAATATTGATCCTGAAAATATTAATCCTGAGAATATTCAAGGCATTTTTTATACTTCAGGAACAGCAGGAAAGCCTAAGGGAGTTCCATTGACATATAGCAATCATTTTCATAGCGCGATCGCTTCTACTCTGAATCTAGGAGTTGAGCCAGATGATAACTGGTTGCTCTGTATGCCGATGTTTCATGTGGGTGGATGTGCGATCGCGTGGCGAAGTGTGATCAATGGGACAACGCTAACGCTGTTGCCGAAATTTGATGAGCAGGAGGTTTTAGATGCGATCGCGAATGAGAAAGTAACCCTAATTTCGCTTGTGCCAACGATGCTAACTCGCTTGTTAAGACACCCTAATCGCCAGAATCTCCAGAAATTGCGCGCGATTCTATTGGGTGGCGCACCTGCTAGTCGAGAACTAATTGAATGTTGCCTAGAATTAAATTTACCAATTATGCCGACCTATGGCATGACTGAAACGGCTTCGCAAATTACGACACTTCCCCCGCATCAAGTTGCTTGTAAACAAGGTTCTTCGGGGCTGCCACTATTTGGAAATCGGCTGCGGATTGTTGATGATGCTATGCAAGAGCTTGCTAGTGGTGAGATCGGGCAGATATTTGTCCAGAGTGCAAGTATGACGAAGGGATATTTGCATACGCATATAGAAGTTGAAGATGGCTGGATGCATACGGGTGATCTTGGCTATCTAGATCATGATGGATATCTCTATGTGGTTAGTCGCCGCGCAGATTTGATTATTAGTGGTGGTGAAAATATTTATCCGATTGAAATTGAGACGATTTTATTAAAACATCCTGCGATCGCTGAGGTTTGTGTGGTGGGAATAGGCGATCGCGAATGGGGAGAAGTAGTTGCGGTGGTGATCGTGAGTGAATCGCGACTATCATTAAAAGATATTAGGGAGTTCTGCGAACAAAACTCCCTAGCTCGATATAAACTCCCTAAAGCGATCTATCTTTGGGAATCTCTACCAAAATCAGCATCTGGCAAAGTATTGCGTCAAGATATTCGCGATCACTTGGGTCGTTAATAATGATCTAGAGGTTATGGCGGCGCTACGCGCCGCCATAACCTCTAAAATCCTGACCTTGGCGTTTCTAGTCTTCAGTGTCATCCTCCACTTCTTCTTCTACAATTTCAGCAGTTGCAGTCACGATGACATCGCCACTTACGACATCGCCACTTTGGATTTCCACTTCTTCGATATCCTCCTCCAACGCAGGTGGAACAAGGGTTGCACCAACGATCGCATCAGATTTATCTAGCTTTTGGAGTCGAACACCTCGCGCTGTACGAGACTGACGCGCGATCGCATCAGTGGACTGACGCATGACGATCCCGCGACTGGTAACGATCATTAGTTCGTTGTTTTCATCAACTAAACAGAGCGAAGCTAGTTGATCTTGACCAGACTTGAACTTAGTCACGCGCAAACCCTTGCCCGCACGCTTCTGGATACGGAATTGGTTCACAGGAACACGCTTACCATAACCGCCTCTAGTAACGACCAAGACCCAGGGTCCTTGAGCTTTTTCGTCTATTATTGATTCGGTTCCAGATTCAGCTTCCAGATTCTCATCTTCAGTTATCGTTACTGTGAGATCGATATCTTCTTCGATCTCATCAGCTTCGATTTCTGCTAATCCTGCGGGAAGAATGTCCATACTCACGATTTCATCATCGCCAGTCAGACGCATTGATCGCACACCGCGAGTGTCTCTTCCCATCGGGCGCAACTGCTCATGGTCAGTACGGAAGCGGATCGACATCCCTTGACGCGAACCAACGATAATCGTGTTATCAGCTCTTGTCCGTCTCACCCAGCGTAACTGATCGCCCTCTTCAAGCGAGATTGCAATTAAGCCATTGGCGCGAATATTTGCGAAGGCAGGCAGTTTTGTCTTTTTGATATAGCCACCCGCCGTGAGCATGACCAGATATTCATCTTCACAAAACTCGCTGATTGGTAAAACCGTAGTGATTTTTTCGTCTGAAGCGATCGGCAACATTTGCACAACTGCTGTTCCCCGCGCGGCACGACCAGATTCAGGAATCTCGTAAGCCTTGACTCCATAGACCTTGCCGCGATCAGTGAAGAACAAGACGCGATCATGACTGCGACAAGCAAAGAAATGCGCGATCGCATCACTATCTTTGACATTGGCGCTAGCTTTGCCGCGGGTGGCGCGATGTTGGGCGGTGAAAGTATCCACGGGCATCCGCTTCACATAGCCTTGCTCGGTTACCATCACAATTGTTTCGCGATTGGCAATCAAATCGGCAGTATCAATATCGCCTTCATTAGGCAGAATGCGCGATCGCCTCGGTGTCGCAAATTCCAATTTGACAGCTTCTAATTCTTCACGAGTAATTGTGAGAATGCGATCGCGATTTTGGAGAATATCTAGTAAATCAGCAATTTTGACAACCAACTGATTATGCTCATCATGGA
>JAYTWB010000061.1:0-2824 GCA_043743655.1 Cyanobacteriota bacterium
GAAAGGCTAGTAACCCACTTCATAGACCCAGCCCCGCCTCAAGTTCACTTACAGTCATCTCTTTATCAAGTTCTTAAAAATCAAGTTCTTAAAAGGGGCTTGTTATGTATCCCTTAAATATTAAGCTTATGTATCTAAGCTTACCTTGCAGAGAGATCATTCATACAGGCGATCGCTAAAATCACGGTAGAATAAACCCGCTGTGCTATCAAAATAATAGTGTTTCAAGTTTAAGTTATATATTTCTGAAGCTTTACAAATACTTTTGAAGATACATTTAAGTAACTAGGCATAATTAAAAAAACAGAACCAAAAGCTGTGGCGCACGCGCTGCGTGCGCCACAGCTTTTGGGGTTTTATATTTAATTGCGCTTATGTACTACCTTAAACGTCAATAAACTGTAAAGACAGAAATATATGAAATGTATATTAGTTATCGAAGATGAAGACTTAATTCGAGACTCCCTTGAAGACTTACTTTTAGTCGAAGGATTTGAGGTGATCACTGCCGAAAATGGTGGAGAGGGCATATATCTAGCAAGTCAAAGACAGCCAGACCTGATCATCTGTGATGTGATGATGCCAGTCCTCAATGGCTATCAAGTCTTAGAGCAGATACGTCAAAATAAACAGTTAAATACTATACCTTTTCTGTTTTTGACTTCGATGATGGATCGGCTTAGTAATCGCAAGGGTATGGCTCTGGGAGCAGATGACTATTTAGAAAAACCTTGTACTAAAGATGAACTGCTCGAAGCGATCGCCTTTCGTCTAGGCAAACAAGAAGCCATAGAGCAGCATATCGCCGATAAAATGGAAGCGTTGCGTAGCAGTATCGCCCTAGCGCTACCCCATGAGTTACAGACTCCTCTCTCAGGAATTATGGGGCTATCAGAATTGTTGATGCTTCATAGTGAAGAGTTAATCCATACGGAAGTCTATGAATATGCTCATGGCATTCATCGTTCCGCTGAGCGCCTCCATCGCTTGATTCAAAACTATCTGCTTTACAGCAAGTTTCTAGTGTTGCGATCGCAAGGTCAAACTAGATTTACGCCGCCATATCCCTGTAATAGCCAAGCAATTATTTGTAATACTAGCGATCGCAAAGCCAAAGAGTGCGATCGCGCCAGCGATTTGGAGCTAGATATCATAGAAATTGATCTAGAGATATCGGCTGACGATCTGATTAAAATTATCGAGGAGTTAATCGATAATGCTTTCAAATATTCAAAAACGGGGAGTAAGGTGTCTCTGAGCAGTTATGTCAAAGACGGTCAATGGATATGCACAGTTGAAGATCATGGGCGCGGCATGAATCAAGAGCAAATCGCTAATATTGGTGCATATATGCAGTTCGATCGCCAATTTTATGAACAGCAAGGCATGGGACTAGGCTTAGTTTTAGCTCAGACTCTGGTCAGATTTTATGGCGGCAACCTCGACATCAAAAGCCAAGAAAATCACAGCACAAAAATTTCTATTTCTATACCGCTCTAGCGACTCTCTATTATTTATTAAGAGAAGCAGACAAGAGAAAGAGCGCTTCTCTTACTTGGGTTTTAAATTGCTATATGATCTACTGATATCTAATCGCCAAACACAGCAAAATGTCGGTCGCCCCATCTCATCGCAAGTCAAAAGCTCTAGCAAACACTCAGCGCCGCCCTGCTAAAGAATTATGTAGTGAATGCGGTCTCTGTGACACCTATTACATTCACTATGTCAAAGAGGCTTGTCCGTTTATCACTCAGCATATCGATCAACTGGAAACTCAGTCTCATGGGCGATCGCGTGATCTCGATAACCAACAAGAATTATATTTTGGCGTGCATCAAGAAATGATCGCTGCCCGCAAAACTGAACCGATCGAGGGCGCACAATGGACAGGCATTGTTTCTAGTCTCGCGATCGCGATGTTAGAGGCAGGCTTGGTCGAAGGTGTGGTTTGTGTGCAGTCGAGCGAGGGCGATCGCTTTAAACCACAGCCGATCATTGCGCGAACTCGCGAAGAAATATTAGCCGCAAGAGTAAATAAACCCACCCTTTCGCCAAATCTCTCAGTTTTAGAGCAGATTGAGCAGTCAGGGATGAAGCGACTTTTAGCGATCGGCGTGGGTTGCCAAATCCAAGCATTACGCACTGTGGAGCGCCAACTCGGCTTAGAAAAACTCTATGTACTAGGCACACCCTGTACTGATAACGTCACGCGATCGGGTTTACAAAAATTTCTCGACACCACCAGCCGCTCACCTGCAACAGTTGTACATTATGAGTTTATGCAAGACTTCAACGTACATTTCCAGCATTCTGACGGCTCGACCGAGCAAGTGCCTTTCTTTGGCTTAAACACCAAAGAACTTAAAGATGTTTTCGCGCCCTCCTGCCTATCTTGCTTTGACTATACCAACGCCCTCGCCGATATTGTCGTTGGCTATATGGGCGCAACCTTTGGCTGGCAATGGATCGTAGTTCGCAACGAGACTGGCAAAGAGATGCTGGAATTAATCAAAGATCAATTACAAACTCAGCCAGTTATTTCTAGTGGCGATCGCAAAGCCGCTGTCCAACAAGGCATCGCCGCCTACGACAACGCGATGACTATTCCGATTTGGCTAGCTTGGATCATCAGCTTTGTGGTTAATAAAGTGGGCCCAAAAGGTTTGGAATATGGACGATTTTCGATTGATTCCCATTTTGTTCGCAACTTTCTCTATGTGCGGCGCAACTATCCTCAAAAGCTAGAAGCTCATGTCCCCGAGTTTGCCAAGCGGATTATCGCGCAGTACCAACTACCTAAAATCTAACCAGAATGTAGGCGATC
>JAYTWB010000062.1:0-6639 GCA_043743655.1 Cyanobacteriota bacterium
CGATCGGCGTTGCTCGTAATACACGAGAAATGTTTGAACGCTTTGGCGTGACCGTGGAATATGAGGAGTATGAAATGTCCCATGAGATTCGTCCTGAAACTTGCGATCGCATCCAAAAGTTTGTTCTCGATAATACTTAAACCAAAAACAAAAATCTGTGTGAAGTACAGATTTTTGTTTTTATTGTTTGATGTGGTTTATTTTTTGATATGACAGTGTATTGTTAAAAAATACGCATTTAAAATACGCATTTTTATATTAGGAGATATTGTTATGAATCTTTCAGACACTCAAGTTTTCACAGCATTAGTAGTCGCCTTGTTTCCTGCTGTGTTAGCAGCTTTGTTAGGTTCCGCTCTTTCCAATTCCTAGTCCTCTTTCAACTCCTTATTTTTACAGCCTAGAGGTTACGAATGGTTGGCAAACGAGACTTATCTTCAAACTTTGCGTCAAAAGCCCCAAAACAAGCCATGCGGCGATCGCAAGGTAAATATGGGCGGACTGAAGTCGTGAGCATGAACTCGCTCCGCAACCATTCTGTCTCTGGCAATATCAATCCTCATAGTGAGGCGATCGCTCTCAATGTTCAGCGAAAAAGAGAACAGTATTGCCAATCAAAAGCGACTGAATCACTAATTGTGATTGCTGTAAACATTGCTTTGTCTTTAGCAGCGATCGCCGCAATTGCCCGATTACTGCCTTATCAATCATCACAAAAAGATCGCCTTGACGAGATTACAACCGAAGTAAACTCAGTCGAACAACGTGTAAATGGAATGCGCGAACAACTTCCCCAAACCCTAAATTCGGGTAAGTCTCAAGAATTACTACTTAGAAAGCAAGGTTGGATCAAAAACAACCAAATGTCGATCAAACTGCTTACGCCTTCCGAAATCGCCTCACCTGATAATGACGGCATGATGCCTACAACCACAACTGCTCAAAAAGTCAAAAACCCATAAATAAAAAGAGAGTGCGAAGCACGCTCTTTTTATTTATGGGTTTCGTTCTAACTCAATCAATCTGATTGCTAATAAAATCTCAGCTAGCATCCTCTGCCAAGCGTAATACCACCCAGCCCAGCCGTCCAAAATTCCACCTTTAAAAATTAAGCAATAAATTAAAATCACGATTGGCGCAAATACTTTTTGCTTACGAAGGCAATCGGCGAAGCTTAGCTGATTTGAGGGCGTATTTAGTAGTTTTTTAGACTCAATTTTCATATAACGATCTTGCGCCCAGAGCCAACGACTCAGAGACTTACGATCGTCATGATTGATACATGACTCTAAATATCCATAATCTCCAGAAACTTCAACACGATGAGCATGTCCATCTTCAACATAAATGGCTTTATCTTTGCGATACAAAACTTTGCGAGGAGGCAATAGAGTTCCATTTAGAGGTTTTCCAAATACACAATATTTAAATTTAGCAAAATAAGCATTTTTTGAAGGGAGTTCTGACCATGAATATAGTTCCTTAATTAACTCAATACTCAGAATATAATCAGCATCTAATGAAAGAACCCATTCAGTTCTAATTTGTGATAACCCATAATTACATTGTGCTGTAAAGTGATCGAAATGGCGTTGAAAAATTTCTACTTCTGGATAACTAGCTAATATTTCTAGCGTTGTATCATCGCTATGGCTATCAATCACCACAATTCTCTTTGCCCAAGCTAAACGTTCTAAGGTTCGTCCGATATTTGGAGCTTCGTTGTAAGTAAGGATTAATGGCGTAATTGTTTCGAGAAAGTTTGTCGTCATAAAAAATTTAAAAAGTTGCTGAAACTAACATAGACTTCCATAAGTACGGAAGTCTGCCAGCAAATTCAAATTGAAAGTTAGTGAATTTTTCTTCAGCTAGCAATGTTGTCAAAGTATTGACCGAGAAAAATTTGATATGTCCACCATCCCATAAAACCGTAAAGTGGTCGTCCATCTTGCCCGATAAGCTCATCACTAAATTTTTGATGTATCCATGATATGGAGTTGTCAAAATCAATGAGCTGTTTGGCTTTAGGCATTTTTGAGCAGCTTTAATCAATTCTCTCGGATATAGTAAATGCTCAATTACTTCAGCAGAGATAACCACATCAAAATTTCCTGCTAACTCTGAGTATGGCAAGTCATACACGCTAGCTTGAATAAATTTGCAATCTGGGAAACTTTTATTAGCAGCAGCAACTCCAGAAGCAGAATCTTCAACGCCGACAACTTCATAACCTTGCTTGGCAATCAAATGGCTGAGACTTCCATTTCCACAACCAATGTCTAAAACTCGTAATTTTTGACTACTACTTTGTCTGGCTGAATTTAATAGCTTAAGAAGATGCGGTAATAGATAATGATGATGATGTCCAGATTCAGAGGTTGTGTATGTGTATTCGTAAGCTGAGTTTGGGTTTAGCATAAATCTTCAGGTTAATCTTGGGGTAAATATTGAGGATTCAAAATAGCTATGCGCTCAAATGGACAAGTCTCTGGAAAAACACAAATATCTAAGCCCGTTTCCTGAGCGGTGATTAATCTTGCATCTTGATAGCATTCTGCAAATACATCTTCAAAGTAAGGCTTCAGGCTGGGGCTTTTTCTTAAAGCTTTATTTAAACGTAGAGAATGCTCAGTAACCGATGCTTTCCAGCTATTCGTTCGTTTTTGGGGTTGATACTTCCATTTGAGAAGGTGCTGCAAAACCCTAATCAAATTACTTTCTAAAGCATCTTTGCGATTGTTCCCTATGTCTTCAATTTCTTCGGCAAGATTGTCCATGTCTAATTTCTCGACTTCGCCTTTGCGTAACAAATTTACAGTTTCTCTTAGCCAAAGATTAAAGTCGGTTTCATATAGAAATTTGATTGTATTCATACAAAATCAAGATACATTCTCGTCAAACTCTCACTTATTTTAGCCCAACTGTAATGCTCTGTAATATTTGGATACAAAATTCGTTGCCAAAACAAAAACTAATGATACAGTACCTTTCTTGAGGTTTACGTTCTAATGGCGATCGCTGTGCTTTTAGTTGTTAAACGGCAAAAAACATAATAAATTCTGAATATTGAGCTTGACATGTTAAAAACTTTCGGTATTATTCACCAAACCGTAATTCTGACAATCTGTTCAATCACACTCACAGCAGGCGAACTTGCTCAAGCTCAATCTGACCCGATTCTTAAAATTGGTATCGTACAACGTTTTGGGGAAAGACCGCAGGATCGGCTGACAATCAAAGCGCCATCAGGTAGCAAGCTTACACTCTCTTTTCCCTCTGTTGATGGGAAAACCATTCAAACTGTAACTAGCGATCGCGTAGTTGTTGAAATTGCATCACAGCCATTAATATTGCCAATTCTAGAAGAGAGAATAGTCCTTAGCAATCATCGTAGTTTTGAGAATGCGACCGCGAGTGCCTTTCATTGGCAAGAACAAGGTATTCAAACTGAGATTGCTCAGCCGAGACGTTGGCAAGTCTGGGCAAAACGTGATATTTACGACTCGATATTACTGCGCTATTTGATGTTTTATACTCTGCGATCGCAAGGTAATCTCACAGTGCAGATTGATCGCCGCATCCTGACACAAAAGGTGATCGCTTCATTTACCATTGGCGATTTTCGATACAACCGCAATCAACTTAATATTACGAGCAGTACAGGACTAGTCGAAGTTAGCTATCAAAAAGAGAATAAGTCGGAAATTAATAATCGTGTTTACGCAGGTAATTTAAGGCTACAACCTAATGCTCATCAAAGCTTTACCTTAGTTAATAATGTTCCATTAGAAACCTATGTGCGCGGTGTAGTTCCTCATGAAATTGGTTACAATGCCCCTTATGCAGCAGTGCAAGCACAAGCCGTTTTGGCACGAACTTATGTGTTAGCTAGTTTGCATCGCTTTAAGGTAGATAGCTATGAGCTTTGTGCCGATACGCAATGCCAAGTTTATCGAGGGTTAGAAGATACGACTGAGGTTGCTGATCGGGCGATCGCCGATACTAGAGGCTTAGTGCTGACCTACAACAATCGCGCGATCGACGCTCTCTACTCTTCAACAACGGGTGGAATTACCTCCAACTATAACGACATTTGGGATGGAACACCTCGCCCTTATCTACAATCGGTCTTAGATACAGTCAATCGTCCTGAAGATCAGCGATCGGCTAACATCTCTGATGATAAAAATTTAAAAGCATTTCTAGATAGACAAGAAGGATTTAATGAAGTTGGTTGGAGAGCTATCCGTTGGAACAAAAGTGGCACATTGGATGAGTTGCAAATATCTTTGAAAAAGTTTTTGCGATTTTCAGGAGATACCAGTACCAACTTTAATGTTGTCAAGCAACTCCAAGTATCAAAAAGAGCAAATTCAGGACGAGTATTAGAGATAGAAGCAACTACTGATACGGGCAGAATCATCATTAAAAAAGATGAAATCATCGATGCTTTCGATCCCCCTGACAGCACCTTCTTTCGATTAGAGCCAATCTACAAAGACAAAGTGCTAACAGGCTATGCGTTTATTGGTGGTGGCTTAGGACATGGAGTTGGCATGAGTCAGACAGGCTCTTATAACCTAGCTCGCTTGGGCTGGTCATACGATCGCATTCTCAATTTTTACTACACAAACACACAGTTGCAAAAATTGCGTTCTGAATATTACACGCCTTAATTATAAAAAATCACAAAAAAGAAATCACAAAAAAGATAAAGGCAGCGCATCGCGCTGCCTTTATCTTTTTGACAGGTACAATTCAAAATTAGGATTTAGAAAGGAAATGTCAAGGTGTCTGGAAAGAGGCGATTAGCTTCGATCAATACACCCGCTGTGATGGTCATCCATACAGCAGCTAATACAGGAGCAGATGATAAAAAACCTTTCAATGCAGTTCTCCTTTTAAATAGTTTTGACGATTATCTAAAGCCTTAAGAGACTCTGGATATTTGATGTGGATAATTTTTAAAAGTTTTGCTTAGCAAAACTTTTAAAAATTATTTGGTTTCCTAGCGAGGGGAAACAGTAACTTCGTTCTCAGGAACTAACAGTTCGCCAGTGGTAAGCTCTTTGATAGCAGCAAGGGGCCATGCAAAGCCAGTTAGCATAAACTTAACGGCAAGAGGAAGATCAATAAGAATTTCCTTTTGAGCCGCTGTCGCTTTGTCCTTGCGAATAGCGATCAGATAAGCACGACCCACCCAGCCGATCCAACCTGTGATGTATAAAAACATCAAAGCAGGAATAGTGAATTCGCCTGCGTGATCCCAACGACCATCGCTGATCAAGTGAGGTAGACCATCTTCACCACATAGCAAGCCAGAGTTAGCATATTTAGCGAATCTAGCTTCGGTTTGGGCGATTTTGCCTGTGAGGTACTCAGCAGGATTACTACCCGCCGCAAAGTTAGCTAGACGTGCTGTGTAGCCGTCAACTTCAGATTGCAAGCGATCTTGAAAAGCTGAGGAAGTTGCACAAGGAGTTAAAGCCTTGAATGAGAATTCTGCGTATGCGGCAGGTGTTGCGGCAAGGCTAACGCCAAACCACAAGCTAATAATTAGAATGAGAGCAAAAAGTCTTTTCATGGACTGACCTTGATTTACCTTAGTTAAGATAGGCAAAAATAACGAGATTTTCGTCTTAGAACTTAATTTCAGATCGTATATCAGCGATCGCAACTTGGTAAAGCAATCTTCACATCCCGCAAACTAAGTTATCAATATCGTCTAATAAACCACCTGATAAACCAACTGATAAAGTAGAGAGAGCGCTTAGCGCTCTCTCTACTTCGGACTCTAAAAATGCCAACTGTTCTTGCGATCGAATCTAGCTGTGATGAAACTGCGGCGGCGGTGGTATGCGATCGCCACATTCTTAGTAGCGTAGTTTCATCGCAAATTTTGACCCATGCGCTCTATGGTGGCGTTGTGCCAGAGATTGCGGCACGACAACATGTCGAGACGATTAATCATGCGATCGCGCAAGCTTATCGTGAGTCTGGCAAAACATGGGCAGATATTGATGGTATCGCGGTAACAACAGCGCCTGGATTGATTGGAGCGCTGATGGTCGGAGTGACTGCCGCAAAAACTTTAGCTATGCTTCATCAAAAGCCTTTGATTGCCGTGCATCATCTTGAAGGACATATTTGTTCGGCGTTACTTGCTGATCTAACTCTGGAGCCACCATTTTTATGCTTATTAGTCTCTGGTGGACATAGCAGCATTATTTTAGTCAAAGACTATACCGACTATCAGGTGATGGGTAAGACTCGCGATGATGCCGCAGGTGAGGCTTTTGATAAGGTCGCGCGGTTGCTAGGTTTAGGCTATCCAGGAGGGCCTGCCATTGATAAGATCGCGATCGCGGGTAATCCGCAAGCCTTTAAATTACCGCAGGGCAAAATCGCCGATGCGCCCTATGACTCTAGCTTTAGCGGTCTGAAAACCGCCGTATTGCGTCTCACTCAAAAACTTAGTCCCAATGGCGAAAAGTTACCGATCGCCGACATCGCCGCTAGTTTCCAAGAAGCAGTTGCGGCGGCTCTGGCTACGCGCACGATCAAATGCGCGATCGCCCATAATCTCTCGACCATTGTGGCAGTCGGTGGTGTTGCGGCTAATAGTGCTTTGCGATCGCG
>JAYTWB010000063.1:0-7140 GCA_043743655.1 Cyanobacteriota bacterium
CGCAGGAATCCCAGTCGTAAATGGCACATCACGGAATGATACTTTGCGAGTGCGCTCACCAAAGTAAGCGGTGAAAGCAGCCCGTCTGGCTGTGTAAACTTCTGAATTAGAAGACAGAGCCTCATCTTGGATTCTCTTAACGAGGTCTTCTTGAACAGAAACTGGATCGCCTTTGGTAGAGGTGGCGTAGGCGAGGTCTTTGGAACTAAAATTTGACGAAATTGGGAAGCTAACAGTAACGCGCTTTGCATCTGTCGCACTGTAAGCCGCTCCAATCCGTTCATCAACAAGCGCTCCAATTCGGCGATTGTATTCAAAGTCATTGAGTGCGAGGTCAGAGCTGCGATTGGTAGCCACGCTGCTATTTACGCTTACAGTGGAGGTCGACGCAGTACCTGTGTCAGTAATTTGTTTGATGCCGCCAGTGACAGTGTCGGGTGGTGATCCAGCACCTAGAAATAGGTGGACATTGACCGCGGTGGAAATGGAGAGTGTGGTGGGGTCAGAAACAACTGCATCTCCCTCAACCACGTTCCCAGCCACAATAATCTCACTATTTTTCTTTTCGTAATAGCAAGAACCCTGCAAAGCAGGTAGATTAGTCGAGTTGCCAGACGCATCGCCACCAGAGCTACTCACTTGATATAGGGTGATTGGGTTCCCGCTGGACGCACCGACCATCAAGTTGCCTGCGGTATAAATTCGACCATTGAGGCGGAAGGTGGCGATGTTAACCAGTTCTAGATCACCTTCAAAAAAGGCGGCGTTATTGTTTTGTGGCGATCGCGCTCTATCTTGTTGTAGCTCGACCGCGCTAATGGAAGTTATGCCGTTGTAAGTTTCATATTTTGCGGCTTGTGTCGCATCACTGGGGAAACTCGCTGTAGATTTAATAGGCACAGTAACCGCATACACAAAGAAAGACTTGCGAAGTCGGTTATCGCTGGAGGTCGTCCAGCCACCATCACCCGCGATGTTACTAACTCCACCAGTTGAGACACAAGCACCTGAAAGGGTGGTCTCATCCATCGGTAAAGACCTTGACTCAATGGGCGCAACGGCTCGGTTGGTGACTAATGGCGGACGAGCGCGAAAGAGAATGCTGTATAAGCCATAAGAGTCAAACTTCCCATTGTTGTCCGTGTCGATTGGGAACTTCCAAGCTGTAGAGACATACTCTTTATTCTCAATTTTGCTACCTGCTGTCGCATCTACAACAATGATTTTGCCGTCTGGTGTTGGAACGGCAGCATTAGCAGATTGTTGAAAATCATAGACAAGCTGCAAACGAGTTTCGTCAGGTAAGGTATATTTGCCACTGTCGCTAGTGATTACGCTGTCTAAGGTCAGTTCGGGGGGAGTGGTACGCGGTAGTTTGCCATCATTTAAGAGGGCATCGATTTTGGCACGGGCGCGATCAACAATTGGGGTCGCCGCACTTTTAAAAACTTGTTCTGTCCGCGCATTGGCGGCGGTTTTAGCCCGATCAGACGACCTCGCTACAGTTGTCACCACGAGCAGGGTGACAATCAAAGTCACGAGTGTCACAGTTGGTAATACAAAGCCAGCCGCCTTACTAGCGCCTTTGCGCTGCCCCTTTGATGCGCCTAGCAATTGCCGCACGAGCCGCCGACTGATGCGAATTGGGCTACCGATTTTATTCAGCCACTTTCTTAGTTTGGCGATAAACTCGGCAAAAAAGCGATTAATTTTACGGCTTTGCTTAGAATCAGACATAACTTTTACCAACCTGACTCGAATATATTACCCAAGCAAGTTGTAAAAGTTACAAGTGTTTTGATATGAATTTGCGATCGCAAATTTATCTTGGATAAAATTAAGAATAAGATAAAATCTGAATATGCAAATTTAAATATGCAAAATCCTCAAACAAGTTTCTCCACTTTTGATCCGCGTTATTTTGCACCGATCGTTGCTACTTCTGCACCAATCACAGATGCGTGGCGACAGTGGATTGCTGACAATAAACATATAGGTATAGACGATCGCTTGATTGTGCAGCAGTTAGTTGCTCATGGGATCAGCCCTAGCGCGGCAAAACTGGAAGTAAGCTCTGTGGATCAAAACCCTTATTTTCAGTCAGGGCATAAATTTGTGCAAACGCTCAGAAAACTAGAGTCTCACGCGAATATTTTGGCTGATTTAGCGGCGCTTTCTCCGCAATCGCTGGCGATCGAGCGTAAGCCTAGTATCTCGCGGGCTGATTTTCTCGAAAATTATTATGCTAAAAATATTCCTCTGATTCTCAGTGATATTACTAAAAATTGGTCGGCACTTGAGTTTTGGAATCCTGAATATCTAAAGAATAAATATGGGCAGGTGGAAATAGAGGTGCAGAGTAATCGCAATAGCGATCGCTTATATGAAATCAATATCGAAAAGCACCGTAAAAAAATGCAAATGGCTGACTACGCTGACGCTGTAGTAACTGGTGGCGCGACTAACAACTACTACATGGTGGCAAATAATGGCAACATCGAAAAAACAGCTTTACGCGGTTTGCTAGATGACCTAGAAATATTCCCTGAATATCTCGATCCACAAAATACCAATGGCAGCACAGCTTTCTTTTGGTTCGGTCCTGAGGGAACAATTACGCCTTTACATCATGATCCTGTCAATCTTATGTTTGTGCAGGTGTATGGGCGGAAGGTATGGAAAATTATTCCGCCGTATTACACGCATCGACTTTATAACTATCGTGGCGTTTTTAGTGAAGTAGATTGTGAAAATCCTGACTATGAAAAGTATCCATTATTTCAAGAAATCCCGATCATTGAAGTGACTTTAAATCCAGGTGACACCATATTTATCCCTGTTGGATGGTGGCATACTGTCAAATCTCTTGATATCAGTATCTCCATGTCTTTCACCAATTTTATATTTCCTAATCGATATGAATGGATATATCCAGCGATCGCCAATAGTCTTTAGAAGATGCTCCCTTCCCAATGCAAGAATTAAGGTTGCGGCACAAAGCGCCGCAACCTTAATTCTTGGTTTTGTAGGTCTATTCAAGAACTTGAGTGCTGGGTATTTCTAGACAAATTTGATTTTTTTTGCTGCATACCAACACATTTTTAGCAGTACAAATCCTGCTTGGATATGACTAATATTCGATTTCCCATAGGTACGCGGAAAATAGCGAACAGGAATATCCATGATTTTTAAGCCTAGCTTGGCAGCCCCAAAGAGTAAGTCAAAGTCTCCAAATGGATCAAAATCTCCAAAAAAATGTCGATTGGCGGCTAATTTTTGATAATTTTGACGCGAAATTGCTTTTGTGCCACAGAGTGAGTCTTTGATTTGGGTATTTAGTAAATAGGAAAGCAGAAAAGCAAAGATGCGATTAGCAAGACGATTTAGCCGAGGCATAGCGATCGGACTCAGTGGATAGATCAAACGACAGCCATTGGCAAATTCGCAAGTTCCTGAAGCGATCGCTTCAAAAAAACAGACTAAATCTCTAGGCTGTACTGTCAAGTCTGCATCTAAGATGATTAGCACATCGCCTGTGGCACTCTCAAACCCTTGCCAGACTGCATTTTTTTTACCCTGACCAGATTGTTTATAGGCTTTGATACTAAGGCGATCGCTATATTTTTGTTGAACGCGTAAAATCTCCTCCCAAGTTCCATCAGTTGAGCCGCCCTCGACAAAAACAATTTCTGTATGAGCGCCAAGTTGAGGCATATTGGCAATACAAGCTTCAATATTTCCAAACTCATTGCGAGCAGGAATAATTATTGAACAATGGAGCGTATCTGCAAGATGAATAATCGGACGCGCGATAATATATTCAGTCAAACAAAACTGATTGAATATCGGTAATGGCGCAAGTACACGGTTACAAAACCATGATAGCAATGGAATTTGCTTAGGCAAAAGTAGCCGTTTGCTATGGGAGACAACCTCAAACTGACAAAGATGTAAGAGATTGGAGACATCGTTGTAGCTGAGCCAATTGAGTTGTGGCAGAGGTTTTCTTTGTCCTATCAAAGAAGCAAATTTGAGGATGAGTTCCCAGCTAGGATTATGGAAAGTTAAGATTAGACGAGTTGAGGGATGGGATAATCGATGTAAGTTTTTGAGCGTTTGGGGAATATCAATAAGATAGCTAATCGTATGAGCAACTAAGATATAGTCAAAAAATGAATCAGCATGATCAAGTAATAACTCTGTACCAGAAAATGACTCGGCATCTAAGGCAATAAAATTTAGATGAGGAAAGTCAGCTTCAGCTTGGATTACTGCTGGAGGACTTTGCTCAATCCCTAGTCCATAGCTTGGCTGCAAAGAGTTGAGCAAATGTCCAAAATTAGAACCAATTTCTAAAACCTTAGTTTCTTTTTGAACAAAATCTTGATAAAAATTTTCGATATCTTGATAGTAGTAGAGATTAAGATTGCGCCATTTGTCTAGATCGCTACGAGAAGAAGCATTCATAAATCAACCGCCCCCTAGAGATACAATAAGTTTTGAGATGGATAAGCATAATATGGATCAGCATAATTTTTACTCTAAGCCAATTGATATTAATCAGCTTAAACCCGAAGTTATCAATCTTGTTGACATTGGGGAAGACTTACAAGTAGTTGTCGTTAAACATGCCGATCAAATTTCCGTGATCGCGGATATATGTCCGCATATGGGTGGATATATAAGTCAAGGTAAATACTGCGCTAAATCCCATAGTTTGCAATGCCCTTGGCATGGTTACATTTTTGATTTGGCGACAAGTACTTTTAGCCAAAATCCTAACGAGATGATCTGGGAAAAGCTGCGCTATCCCACCGAACATTTTAAGCCGAAGACAACTCCAAAGTACAAGTTAAATAAACTTGAATATGAAATCCATCAAGATGAAATTTACGTTTATCGACCATCGAAATCGAGTACAGAATAAATGATCCATAAATTTTCACTGATTTACGAACTAAATGCACCGATCGCGATCGCAGTAGCCGCCTATCTAGATAGCGAACACTATATTTTTCTGCACAATGACTATACCAACAAGTATGAAGTGCTTAACCACGAGCCGTATACGCGGGTAATTACTGTACGCCAGACATGGAGACTGTTTGGGATAAGCATGGGACAAGTTTACACATGCGAATATGTTCCACCTGCTCAATTTAAAAACTATGATATCAAGCCTTCTCCTTGGTATGTCCCTAGTATTCACCATCTCATATCGGTAAGTACTGACCTTAAGTATTTACCAAATCCTGAAAAAGACACCACAATTAGCATTCTTGATGTGAAGATCAAACTTCCTTTCTGGCTTTATCCTTTAAGATATTTGATGCAAAAAGGGATAGAGAAGCTTAAGATTGAGAAGGATGCAGAAGATATGGAGATGATCTATCGCCGAGAAAAGCTATTTGGTAGAGGCAACAACTCAGTGTATCTCGCAGAGCATCAATTCATGCTTTACAAAGATGATTACGTTAAGCATTATGGCAACTCTAAATAATATCTAATTTAGTTGTGAGCGCATAACTAAATTAATAAGAAATCAATAAGAAGATCACTGTGCAGCATTACCAAAATATCTATACCAAAATATTTATGCATCAACCAGATTCTACAATAACAATAGCTCCCGAGACTGGGGATTTTAGGTTAATTAAGCTTCAAGATATTGGCATCATATTAATTGCATTAATAGCCCAGTGTGTATGGACAAGTATTTTTATTTCTACGAAAATAGGATTATTAAATCTTTTGCCAGCTTCGATTTTTATCACTATATGGTATTGGTTTACAAAGCTTTCATTGAATATTAAATATTCTCGATGGTATTTTTTATTAGGTTTTCTAATAACTCTAAGATTGCCAATTACAATCGCGCCACAATTAGAATTTGTGAGCTGGACTCTCTATCTTGGCATAGTTAGCTTAATTGGTTATAACTTTTTTAAATATTTTCAGCAGCGTAAGCAACTAATTATTTTATGTGCAGCGATCGCGCTTATCTTTTTTAATTCATTTACGCATTTATTTCTAGATTCTCCATTTACATATTCATTTCGACTAATCAACCAAAAGTCTTCTAATTATATATCAGGACAAGATAATAACCAGACTTGGGAATGTGCTTACGAAAATCTTAATTTTCCTGTTCATTGCGATATGCATCATTTTATTCCGTCTGAAAAGATATTTACAGAACCAAGTTATGATGCTAGCTTTTCGGTATTTTTAAATCGTTTTTTTTATGGTTATCTCAATTCGTTGGTAGGAGTTTCAGGGCATCGTTGGTTTATGAGTTTTAGCTTAAATATATTTCTTTGGATCAGCGCTTGTGTTGCTATATATCGAAGTGGAGAAATTATTAAACTTAATCTAAGAACTCTAAATATAGCGATTCTTTGTTGTGCATCAAGTTGGGGATTTGTGCATTTTGTTGCCCAACCATCTCCGCACATGACCGCTTTTGCTTTTTCTGCAATTATCCTATGGGCGACCCTTGAGTTAATTGGTGATGAGTTTTATAACTCACCTTTACTGGTGATGTTAATTGTCTCAGGTTCATTAGCTTATGACATTTATCCCCTGATTCTAATTAGCTCACTTTTATTATTTATATATAAGCGCCCTGTTTTAGGTATTTTAATTCCATCTTTATCAATTGTATTAAATATATTTTGGAAGTCTATTTCACTTCAGCAAATATTAGGAACATTAGGAAATATTCAACACATTAGTAGCCCTTCAAGCAATCTTACTTATAGCTTTCAAAATTGGACTAAGGCTATTTTAAATCTTGATATTAGTCGAATCTGGCAGTTTTTAAAGAATGGATTTATGGCATATTTAGATGCTGGAATGATATTTGGGGCGATCGCCTCAACAGGTTTACTGATTTATCTGGTGACTAAGCAAAAAGACACCACGAATAGAGACATCACGGATTCTGAAGGCGATAATCAACTTTTATTTAATGTTTCAGTTTGCTTTTGTAGTGTGATGCTGATCGCCATGTTTTTTGTGGCAGCTCAGTCAGAAATCTGGAGTCCAACTAAATACTGTCCACGTTTTGGTTATTATATTTATTCAATTAATACTTTAGCGATCGCTTTTTTTGCGGACAAATTTACAGGTCGTTGGGGC
>JAYTWB010000064.1:0-2951 GCA_043743655.1 Cyanobacteriota bacterium
CAGAGGACGGGTTTTAGTACGTTCTACCTGAGTATCAATGTCTCGATCCCAGAGATCATTAATCACACAGCCTGCCGCACTGGTTGCCAGACTGCCAAGTATGACCACCCCAATTAGATTGAGCGGAGGTAGTTGATGTTGTGATTTTGCTGCTGCCACTGTTGCCCACAAAGCAGGCAACATCAAAATCAGTCGTCCTGCGGGCTTATGCCAACGCAATAGGCGGACAATCTTCAAAAATGTTGATTCGGACTCATAAATGTCGGTGGTCATAAAAATATTCAGCTACTTTATATTCAGCTAATTTGCGGATTACAAAAATCTACAAGCATTATTAACTTGTGAATATGGAGCAACAAGCATCTTTGGTGATACCTATAGCAAAATGTGAGGTTTGGGATGCAGTTAAATAATTCAACTCTAAAAAATTTCAGTAACTCAATATTTTTGGGGATGTCTTTATCCGCGATCGCTATTTTTGGGAATGTTTGGGCTGATTTCATGGGCAGTGGTTTATCAGCTTCAGCTGAGTTGATTTCTGGCTCGACTGGCGAATTAAAAAACGACAAAACCTGTGATGGCACAGGCGGAATTCTTGCCTATGCGGAAACCAAAGATTATTCTCTTTATGTTTGCTCTGATTCTAAAGATATCTCTCAGCCCCGCTACTATCGTAGCGTAAATAAGAACGGCACTTCAGGCGTAAAACTCACTGCTAAAACCTATAACCCCAATCAAGGAATTTACTTTGAATTTTACAACGGCGACTATACCTATATATTGCAGATTCCATCAGAAAAAATTAAAAATCCTATCCTAATGGTTGAATTTCCCGATGGCTCTGGATATGAGCAGAAAATAACCCGCTTTTTAACGAATAATGACACGCGATCGCCAATATCCAAAAAATAATAAAAATCATAATTAGAGAGCAGCGCAAAGTGCTACTTTTGATTTTATGTTAATATCGATAGCCTGTTGGGGAATTAGCTCAGTTGGTAGAGTGCTGCGATCGCACCGCAGAGGTCAGGGGTTCGAGCCTCCTATTCTCCATTTTTCATACTCCATTTTTCACAGTAATGCATCAAGTAGAGCTTGGTTCTGCTCGTCAGTTCCAACCGTAATTCGCAACTTGTCAGCTAGTCCTGCTTGATTAAAATAGCGTACTAGTATTCCTGCTTCTTTTAGTTTTAAATAAAGCTCTTCAGCATTACCTTTGGGCGGAGTCGCAAGCACAAAATTACCGTGAGACTCTAGTACGTCAAATTCAAGATTTTTGAGAGCCTGAGAAAGTTGAGCGCGGGAGGTTTTAACTTTCTCAGCGCAAGCATTTTTATATTCTTGATCACGCATGGCGGCTGTTCCCATCGCGATCGCGATCGCATCAATGTTATAGCTATCTTTGACCTTAAATAAACCTGATAACAGTTTAGGATTGGCAATGCCAAAACCTAAACGTAAACCAGCGAGAGAATAACCCTTCGACAAAGTGCGTAACACAATCACATTGTCAAACTCAGTCACCAACGCCAACGCCGAATATTCTGCAAAATCGACATAGGCTTCATCGATCGCCAAAACTCCTGATACTTGTCGTGCCAACTTGCGTAAATCATCCAAGGGCACGATATGCCCTGATGGACTATTCGGCGAAGCAATAAAAGTTACTGCGCCATTTGCCGCCACAAGTTCTGCGATCGGCAACTGAAAATTTTCGCCATAGGGGACTTCAACTATTTCCGCAGGTTGCATCACTGACAAGGTGCGATAAAGCACATAAGTTGGCATTGGGTAGACAACTTTGCGATCGCGCCCTTCCGCACAGGCTCTGATCAAAATATTTAAAACATCATCACTACCATTGCCAACAATTACCCAATCCTTAGGTACACCTAGCACATCACTGATTGCCTGACAAAAATCATGGGCAAATGGGTCAGGATAACGCCGCAACGAGTCACTATCAATAGTCTGCAAACATGCGATCGCTTTCGGCGAAGGTGGATAAGGATTTTCGTTAGTATTTAATTTAATGACTTTGATACCAGACTTTGGTTGTTCTCCCGGAACATAACCAGTCATTGCATCAATAGTGGGGCGGAAATAGCTCATAGCAGAAAGGTATGAAAACTCACGATAGGCTTACTATTGTATTGCAATGTAATAGATTGCAATCCTGCATATTGCAATCTATTACATTAGCAAGCCATATCAAGAGCAAAATCGGCGCGAAGCGTTGATTGCGCTAAGTCTTATCTCGAAACATCGGTAAAACTTCATTACAAAAAGCCTCAGTTGCCTTAGATCGATAGCGATTAGGATTGCGGATTTGTAATAGCATGCGTTTGATTACCACCCCATCAATCCGCACTTGCTGCAAAGCCCCCATTTGCAATTCTTTTTCGATCGCAGTTATCGACAAAAATGCTGCTCCTAAGCCCGCCTGTACCGCATTTTTGATCGCCTCAATGGAGTTTAGTTCCATAGCGATCGCTAACTGACGTGGATCAACGCCACTATCAAGTAATACGCGATCAATCGCTTTACGGATGGTCGATTGCGAGTCAAGCGTAATAAATTGCAGCTTATACAACTCCTCAATCGGCAAAGCGCCAACCTGAGCAAGTGGATGCGAAGTTGGTAGAATTAGCGCTAGTTCATCTTCGGCATAAGGGGTAATCTCTAAGGAATCTTGCAAATCAGCAGGTATTTCACCCCCAATTATCGCCAAATCCACCTGTCCATTTGCCACACTCCAAGCCGTTCGCCTAGTAGAATGAACATGGAGTTGCACCGAAACTTCGGGGTATTTCTTACGAAATAAACCAATCATTTGCGGCATCAAATAGGTTCCAGTCGTTTGACTAGCCCCTATAATTAGAGTGCCACCATTAAGATTTTGCAGATCGTCAATGGCGCGGCAAGTTTCTTGGCAAAGGCTTAAAATGCGA
>JAYTWB010000065.1:0-7609 GCA_043743655.1 Cyanobacteriota bacterium
CGCCGTTGGGGTGCGAATATTTATCGCAGAGCCACGCTATATCCCTTCTAGCTCTATGGAGCCAACTTTATTAATCAATGATCGCCTAATTATCGATAAGCTCTCATTTCGCTGGCGCAAACCCGAACGCGGTGAAATTGTGGTATTCAATCCACCAAATAATCCTGTTGTCCCTGATGCGACTAAGGTATACATCAAGCGTGTGATTGGTTTACCTGGCGATCGCATCAGCATTCATGATGGCAAAGTATTTATCAACGATGCACCATTAAATGAGCCGTATATTGCTGCGCCGCCCAACTATACTCTGCCCACTCAAGACGATGCCCTCTGTCCTAGCTGTTTCCGTCCTGATAACGTGAAAGCGGGTCGGGAGCATCAATTTTTCACTGTGCCAACTGGCAAATATTGGGTAATGGGCGACAATCGCAACAATAGTTTGGATTCTCATGCCTGGGGATTTCTGCCCGAAGAAAATTTGGTGGGACGAGCCATGTTTCGATATTGGCCATTTGACGAGCGGGCTGGCAACTTAAATGTTCCTAAATACAATAGATAGATAGATAAATATAAATAAATAATTAGTAAAACCAAGTCTTGATTCATGTCCACAGAAAGCAAGCTAGAACCTCAAGTTTCCGTTAAACCATGGTGGCAAGAGCATGGTGAGACCATTCGCATTTTTGCCGTGGCTCTGGCGATCGCACTTTTTTTGCGGGCTTTTATAGTCGAGCCGCGCTTTATTCCATCTGGTTCAATGGAGCCAACTTTGTTAGTAGGCGATCGCATTTTAGTCGATAAAATATCCCTAAGCTGGCAAGCACCACAACGCGGCGATATTTTAATATTTTATCCACCCGCATCTCCCGCAATCGAGGATAGCAGTAAGGCTTACATCAAGCGCTTAATTGGGATTGCAGGCGATCGCATTGCTGTGCAGGATGGCAAAGTTTATCTTAACGGTAAAGCCCTAAATGAGATGTATATCGCCGAAGCGCCGAAATACAATATGCGATCTGTGATTGTGCCAAAAGGTCATTATTGGATGATGGGTGACAATCGCAATCACAGCAATGACTCACACATCTGGGGATTTCTGCCACAGGAAAATGTAATTGGCAAAGCGGCTATGAGATTTTTTCCTTTTGACGATCGCATTGGGAGCATTAATTAGCGAGATAGCCAGGCGATCGCTTCTTTAATCCAAGCTTCAATATCTTGAGTTTTGGCAAGAATAGGTAAAGAAGCGATCGCATTGAGCGCATTGCTAATTTCGGTTGGAGAATAGCCGAGAGCCAGTAAAGTCATTTCTAGTTCTTCTTGGACGGCAACACTAACCATGCTGCCCACAGAGCCAGTCCCACCAACTATGGCTAATCGACCGTCTGCAAGTTTAGTTTTGAGTTCTAAGGCAAGTCTTTCAGCTGTTTTAGCGCCCACACCTGGGGTTAAGCTCAATACTCGTGTATTTCCTGAGACGATCGCTTTAACTAAATCTTGGATGCCTAAACTATTCAACAACGCTAAGCCAACCTGTGTACCAATTCCTGAAACGCTGATTAGCTGACGAAACAATTCGCGCTCGGGTAATGTTGCAAATCCAAATAAGATCATCTGATCTTCACGGATGATTAAATGTGTAAATACTTGCGTCTCTTCACCGATCAGAGGCAATTTATTGGCAGTGCTAGCTGTGATCTGCAGATCGTAGCCAATGCCCTGCACATCAAGGGTGAGCCAATAAGAAGGCGTATTTTTTCGAGAACTGTCTGTCGCTTTGCAAGCCGCGATCGTCCCACGCAGATAACCAATCATCGGCGAGGTAAAGGTGGAAACTGTGGAAGCTGAACAGCCGCTAAAGATGTGACCGCTTTGCGAGAGCTAGTAGAATTGGCGATCGCTAACTGAGCAGGTTCTTCTTGATTTACATTTTGATTTACATTGCCATACAAAGCTTGGATAAACTTAGGTATAGCCACCATGGGGATTACCACCGAGTTATTTACTGAACCCGAAGCAAGTGGAGAATCATTTGATGCGGTGGGGTTAAAGTTGTCGTCATGGGAGGAGATCGCTTGTGGAGGTGTAGCTTTTAAGTCAGCCAACTCAGGGGATAATGCCGCATTTGGTGCTGTTGAGCTAGCAACAGGTAAATCAAGTGCGATCGGAGTAAGCGCGATCGGAGAACCTTGAGAAGCTCTGTGGGGACGAACTATTAACGGTGAGATTGGTTGAGTCTTCGCAGAAAACTGGATCGGCGTATCTATAGTTTCGGATGGCGGTTGAGTAGCAGAACTTAACTCTTTGACCTCTGGAAAAGTTTCTGGAAAATCAATTGGCTGGGGAGCGGGAACAATTTTGACCACATTTTGTAAAGGCGAGTCGTTGATCGCCGCCACTGGAGATATCTTTTCATCAGCAAGCTTGGCGATTGACCAAGATTCTAGTGCCGAAGTTGCTATAGCTTTGGGAGCATCAGTGGATGTGTCAAGGCAACGCTCTAAAGCTGCTTTTAGCTGTGAGGTGTGATGTTGTTGACGCTTGAGGCGATCGCGCAACTCATCAAAAGTAGTATGTCCATCTTGGATTTCGCGTTCTAACTGATCTATCCGCGATTGCAAGGTTTGAGTTAAAGTTTCTTGTCTCTGGATAACTAACTGCGAAAGTTGTAATTGCTCTTGAGCTTGTCTCAACAAAATTTGAGCTTGCTGACTACGCTCATTACAAAATTGGAGCTCTTGTTCTAAAACTTGTCTGGGCAAAGCATTAAAAAGAGTAGTTGGCTCGCCGATTGCATGTGAAGATGCGATCGGTGACTGGAATTGCGGCTCTGGGAACTGGGAATTAATGCTCTTTTGTGCCGATGAATCGCCAAATCCTGCCTGACTCATGATTTACCCTTCACGCAAAGAATGTTACCTTACACCAAATATTATCTCAAAAATCTACTTTTTGTATCATTAATTTTTATGGGAACCCAAAAAGTAAAGATATTGCTTTGCCCTGCCTTTACTTTTTGGGTTTACTTTTGGGGTTTTATGATTACGATTATGTATGATACATATAACCTTGAAATCCTCACAGTAAGCCTTGACAAAGTTTCAATTTGATTCCATTTCCGATGCTCTTAACGACCTCAAATCTGGTCGTCTCATTGTCGTTGTCGATGATGAAAACCGCGAAAATGAAGGCGATCTAATCGGAGCAGCCCAATTTGCCACGCCTGCAATGGTAAATTTTATGGCGGTCAAGGCGCGCGGCTTGATCTGTCTGGCGATGACAGGCGATCGCCTTGATCGTCTTGACTTGCCATTGATGGTCGATCGCAATACTGATAGTCAACAAACTGCCTTCACAGTCAGTATTGATGCCGTAGAGGGGACATCGACAGGCATTTCGGCTGAAGACCGATCGCGGACTATTCAGGCGGCGATTAATCCAAATACACTCCCAAACGATCTTTGTCGCCCTGGGCATATTTTCCCGCTGCGGGCAAAAGATGGTGGTGTACTCAAGCGCGCAGGGCATACAGAGGCGGCAGTTGACTTAGCGCAAATGTCGGGGCTATATCCCGCAGGTGTGATTTGCGAAATCCAAAATGATGATGGTTCGATGGCGCGGTTGCCCGAACTGATCGAATATGCCAAGTTACATGATCTTAAATTAATCAGCATTGCCGATCTAATTAGCTATCGTCTTGCTCATGATCGCTTTGTCAAACGAGAGGCGATCGCCCTTTTGCCATCGTTATTTGGCAATTTTCAAGTTTATGCATATCGGAACACGATCGACAATACGGAGCATTTAGCGATCGTCAAGGGCAATCTCAAAGATTTTAGTGATAACGAAGTCTTAGTGCGCGTGCATTCTGAATGTCTCACAGGTGATGCACTAGGTTCATTGCGTTGTGATTGTCGTGGACAGTTGCAAAGCGCTTTAAAAATGATCGAGTTTGCTAATTGGGGTGTAGTTGTTTATTTGCGCCAAGAAGGACGCGGCATTGGTTTGATTAATAAAATCAAGGCCTATCATCTCCAAGATGGTGGCTTAGATACGGTCGAAGCTAATGAAAAACTAGGCTTTGGTGCTGACCTGCGTACTTACGGAGTCGGCGCACAAATTTTGCATGATCTTGGCATTAATAAGATGCGTTTGATTACCAATAATCCTCGTAAGTTAGCTGGACTGAAGGGCTTTGGGATCGAAATAGTTGGACGGTTGCCTCTATTAATAGAAACAAATGAGCATAATTTACGCTATTTAGAAACCAAAGCTGAAAAACTGGGACATCTGCTCTTGCAAACAAAGCTAGTCACACTTGGTATTCGCTGGAGCGATCGCAAATCTCCTGAATGGCTTGATCAACTGCGAGAATTTGCCTCTACTAACGATCTTTTATTGCAAGAAGAGTCATCTTTACCATTTGCAAGCTTGTTTGCTAGTGCTGAGACTCAAGCTCCTGATTTGACAGCCGATAGTAAGCTCTCGATTGTCCATTTAGGCTTTGATCGCTCCAATGAGGTTTCTGATGACTGGTACGAGCAACCAAATCATCCCTATCGGCAAGCGATCGTGCGAGTCTTTAAGCATTTAAAACAATGGGAACAAGTCACGACTTTTAAATTTTGCGTGGCGATCAATGGTTCAGAATTGCCTGATACTTTTGTGGAAACGATCAACCTCGGTCTGGCGTGGCATACACCTTGGAAAAGCGATCGCATGTATGAGTGGTTTAACTTTTTCCATCACGACGGCGACGATCTTGCCATTCTAGATAAGTGAGATAACCAATGCCACTGGTGGCGATCGCTAGCAGGACTACCGCCGCCCAAAAAAAGGTGTTAAAAAGAACAATTTCTGAAACTTCTGGCATAACATTTCGCAATAATTTAGATTGATTTGATGAAGATTCAATGACAACAAGGTTCTTAATACCTTGTTTGTTTCTATAATTTTAGGTAGATTAAGCTGCTTTTTACAAACGAAAATTTTGTAAAGTTTTCCAATCTCTAGTATGAAGGGAAAATCTCATGTCTACATTCATCAAGCTAAATGTCAAGCCAGTTAGTGTCAAGCCAGTTAGTAAAGTGGCGATCGCTTTACTACTAACTTGCCCCCTTGTTATAAGCAATATCCTTATAAGTAATAAAGTATTTGGTCAATCAATTGTGCCAGCTAATGACTTAGGGACAAAAGTAAACGTTGCCCCTACCAACGCTCAGCAATTAAACATCACAGGCGGCATCCAAGCAGGTGCAAATCTGTATCACAGCTTCCAGCAATTTGGCTTAAATCAAGGACAGATCGCTAATTTTTTATCTAACTCTAGTATTCAAAATATTCTTGGTCGAGTGGTCGGCGGCAGTCCTTCGGTAATTAATGGACTAATTCAGGTTACGGGTGGTAATTCTAATCTCTATCTACTAAATCCTGCGGGAATTATTTTTGGCGCAAATGCTAGCTTGAATGTACCCGCATCGTTTACAGCGACAACGGCAAATGGAATACAGATTGGGAATGGTTGGTTTGGCATAAATACAAGTGTTGATGCAATCAAAAATCTATCAGGTAATCCTCAAGCTTTTGGATTTGCGGCTAATTCTTCTCTTCCAAACTCTCCACAAGGCGCACCAGTTGCTAATGCGGGGAATCTATCTGTCAATCAAGGTCAAAGCATTACCCTTGTGGGTGGATTAGTGATTAACACAGGTACGATCGCGGCACCATCTGGCAAAATCACGATCGCGGCTGTACCCGATGGCAAGTATGTCAAAATCACACCTGAAGGCAGTCTCTTAAGTTTGGAACTTCCTGTCGCGGCACAGAAAGAACTCGCCCAACGAGCATTTTTAGTTTCTGATTTGCCAGCTTTGCTAACAGGCTATTCTGTGGGAACGGCGATCGCTTCAGGAATTATCGATGTGTCAAGCGCTACTAGCAAAGGTGGCGAGATTAATGTGCTAGGCGATCGCGTTGGTCTTGTCTCAGCAAATCTCAATGCTTCGGGTGCGATCGGTGGCGGTCAAGTGTTAATTGGTGGCGACTTTCAAGGAAAAGGTACGGTTCCTAATGCTCAATATACATTTGTTAGCCAAGATTCCACTATTCATGCTGATGCGCTCAGTCGAGGGACTGGCGGTAAGGTGATTATTTGGAGCGATCGCTCAACTACATATTTGGGAAGTGTGTTTGCACAAGGTGGTGTAGTTAGTGGTAACGGCGGCTTTGTGGAAGTTTCAGGCAAAGAGAACTTGCTGTTTCGGGGGAAAGTGAATACGACTGCACTAAATGGAATTGCTGGGACACTGCTTTTAGACCCAAATAATATTACGATTAGCGGTGCTGCTAGTGATTTAGGTGTTGCGGCACAACTTTTATTAGCCCAAACCCCAACAATTTCGTCTGCTTTTCAAACTGGAACTGATATCAACATCCAAGATGTCAATCTTCGTAGTGTAGCGGGCAATCTTATTCTGCAAGCAACTAACAACATTATTCTTGATAACACTACGGATTTTCAAAATACTCAAGCTACTTCTATTACCTTTCAGGCGGGAAACAACATTCAAATTAACGTCCCTAATAACTTTGGCAGTGGTTTTGACATTACTGGCGGAACCACTCAGTCTTTGAAATTTATTGCGGGTAATAATATTAAAGTTGATACCAGTGCGATCGACACACAAGCTTTTAGCTTTTCGTTTCGGTTTAGCTCAAATACAAGTCCTACAATCACACTGACTGCTCAAAATGGGAATGTTAATATCGATGGCAATTTCTTAATTCTCAATGCTCCCACTCAGTCTGGAGTCACACTGAATTTAAATGCACCTAATGGTGCGGTGCTAGTTAATAATGGATTCTTGCGCGCAGGGCAGGTTAATCTGACAACCGATAGTGTTATCAACATCACCGCAGGGCGACTTAGTGTAACGGGTACTCCTCTAAATGGTTCGCCTGGTAGTGCTGCACAAGACACTAGATATAGTATTTATACGTTCGCGGCAAATGCAGGACTGGGTTCTCAGGGTAATGTTTCTTTGCAATTTGGTAATGCTGCTCCCATTATTAGTGGTAATGGAGGCAATAACTTGATCAATATTCGTCTTCTTAAAGACACTAATTTTGTCGTTGGGAAAACGCCAACGACCAGCGGTGTCGATGGACAAATTGGCATCGGCATTGGCGGTATTCCACCTCAAGTTCTGACATTACTATCAGACCAGTCTTTCAGCTCTAGCATTAATCTTGGTACAAATCTAGATGTGATTGTGGCGAGCCGTAACGATAGTCAATGTGAACCAATCAAGACCAAGAAACCGATTCTGACGGTTACTGCATCATTGCCTTCAGAACAAGTTGTGGCGACCCGCACAGTACCGACTCGTAACGCGAATAGTTCTAATTTGCCACCTTGCAAAGAGTAGTTGGCTACTATGAAATATTTTATTTTTATCAAAAGTAAAGCCTATGCGATCGCGCTTTTATCCACCATCTGCTTATCTACCATCTGTTTATTTACAATTAGCTTAGATTCACTAGCAGCAGATAAACCTCTAATAGAACCGCGATCGCCAGCTGACGAACTTGTCCAAATCGGGTTGCAACA
>JAYTWB010000066.1:0-6786 GCA_043743655.1 Cyanobacteriota bacterium
CTTCGCGCCGCCTATCCTAACCTCTAAAAAATCGTCATCTGGGCTTCTTGAGATATATCCCTATCGGCTTTTAAGGCAGACTTACTTACCCTAGTCGCCCCATTGGCACGCAATCCTGTCGCAATATGGCTATTTTTGGCAATCTGTTCTAGCACTTGCTTAGCACGAGTAATCACGCTAGTGGGTAAACCTGCTAAACGCCCAACCTCAATACCGTAGGAACGATCTGCGCCGCCTTCTTGAACTTGATGTAAGAAAATGATTTCATCTTCTAATTCTTTGACGGTGACTTGAAAATTAGCGACATTGGGAAGTAAACTTGCGAGTTCATTTAGCTCGTGATAGTGGGTGGCAAAAATGCCGCGTGCTTTGATTTTGTTCGCTAGATATTCGGCAACTGACCATGCGATCGCCATACCATCAAAAGTCGAAGTGCCGCGTCCGATTTCATCGAGCAGGACTAGCGAATCCTCCTTCGCATGATTAAGAATATTTGCAGTTTCGTTCATCTCCACCATAAAAGTTGATTGCCCTGTCGCCAGATCGTCAACTGCGCCAACGCGCGTAAAAATGCGATCGCATATCCCCAAAGTTGCCGACTCCGCAGGCACAAAACTACCGACCTGCGCCATGAGTTGAATCAGTCCGATTTGTCGCAAATAGATACTTTTGCCACTCATGTTTGGTCCTGTTAGCACGATTAAATCTGGACAGCCATCTGGACAACCAAGGGCATGATGATCATTACCTAAATAAGTAGAATTGGGAACGAAAAATCCTGCGGGCAGAGACTGCTCGACTACAGGATGACGACCATGATCAATTGCGATCGCGCGATCGTTTGTTAGCTGAGGGCGACAATAGTTATAAGTGACAGCAACTTCCGCAAGGCTGCACAACACATCCGCAGCAGCAAGAGCGATCGCCAGAGTTCGCATCGGTTCGATCTGTTTCGCGGCTAGCGATCGCAACTCCACAAACAGATCATATTCCAGGTGCTTCAGTACACTATCCGCATTAAGAATTCGCGTCTCCCGTTCTTTTAATTCGGGCGTAATATAACGTTCTTCATTGGTTAGAGTTTGCTTGCGAATATAATCAGCAGGTGCTTGCTCACTCTTGCCCCGCGAGATACTGATGTAATAGCCAAAAGCCTTGTTAAAGCCAACTTTAAGCGTATTAATTCCTGTGCGTTCCTTCTCTCGCTTCTCAAAAGCGGCTAACCACTCGACATCATCACGGCTTTGCTGACGGAGATTATCTAATTGATCATTCACCCCAGAACGAATGATATTCCCTTCAGTAATATAAATTGGTGGTTCTTCAATGAGCGTGCGTTGCAACTGAGCGCCAAGTTGGATCAGTTCTGATGGCACTGACTGCAAGACTCGTAAATAACGCGAACTAGCCTTCGCCAACACATCTGCCACATCGCGCATTCGCTCTAACGACATCGCCACCGCGATTAAATCTCTTCCATTGGCTGTTCCTGCCCCAATTCGACTACAAAGCCGCTCGATGTCATAGATTTGACTCAAGCAATTGCGTAAATTTTTGCGGAGAGCATGTTGTTTAAATAGTTCGGTAATCGTATCGAGGCGCTCGTTAATCGCGGCGATATCCTTGAGAGGTTGCAACAACCAACGCCGTAAAGCTCGACTACCCATACCTGTAGTGGTTTTGTCTAAAGCCCATAATAGAGAACTATAAAAAGTACCATCGCGTACAGTTTGGGTGATCTCTAAATTGCGTCTGGTCTGGTTGTCGAGTACTAAATAATCAGCGATCGCGTAAGTAGAAATTCCTTGCAGTGGCATCCTCACACTTTTTTGAGTCGATTCGAGATATTCCAAAATTCCACCTGCGGCTCTAATCGCCAGTGGTAAAGCCTTGCAACCAAATCCTTCGAGCGATCGCACTCTAAATGTATCAAGAATCCGCTGTTTCGCTACAGCTAAAGCAAAAGGTGAGTGCGATCGCGGGGTATAGCAAAAGCTTTCAGGCAAAGCGGTATAAGGCATAGGTAAAGAAGACTGCTTCTTTTGAGAGATTCCTTCCCAATAAACCGCAGTCTGCTCAGATTTTGCACCACGAAATAATTGCGGATTAGGAATATCAATGGGAATAAGGATTTCTGCTGGTTGTAATCGTAATAGTTCTTGAATCAAATGCTCCGTACTACCGAGCTGCGTCACAAAAAACTCGCCCGTGGAGATATCTGCATAGGCTAATCCCCAATTGTCACCACCATTAGCGATCGCTACCAAAAAGTTGTTTTTCTTAGCCGCTAACATGCCCTCTTCAATTACTGTGCCAGGCGTAATCACCCTAGTCACTTCTCGCCTGACTAATCCTTGTGCTTCTGAGGCCGCTTCCATTTGGTCACAAACAGCGATCGAGTAACCCTTTTCGACCAACTGATTAGCATAGCGATCGAGGGCATGGTGAGGAATTCCTGCCATCGCAATTCTTCCAATTGCCTTACCACCTTCTCTACCTGTTAATACCAATTCCAATTCGCGCGAAATTAGTTCGGCATCCTCAAAAAACGCCTCAAAAAAATCCCCCAACCGATACAGCATCACCGCATGGGGATACTGTTCTTTCATTTCGATATAATGCATCATCATCGGCGTGAGTGCAGCGCGATTAACTTGAGCAGACGATAAAACTAATTCAGCCATTAAATTTCAGATACAAAACAAGGTTTAATCGAAAACAATGAAGACAACATAACCAATCATGATTCTAGACTTTGATCTTGCTCATCTAGCAGTCCGAGTCTCAATAGTTTTGTAGCAAGCATATATACATCCTGCTTACTCCCATCTTTGCGAATCCCTAAAGCGACGACTATCACGCTGACTTGAGTCTGTTCGATGGTGTAGATGATCCGATATCTCTGTCCAACGGCTCGGACACTATAATAACCATCTAATCCACCTAGTAATGGTTTTCCCTGTAGTTCAGGTGACTCTTTCAGTTTATCGATCCGCTCACTGATTTTTTGACGGATGCGGCGATCGGTGACTTCTTGCAATAACCTCAAAGCAGTCGGTTGAATAACAATTTGATACATCACAAAGCTAATTCTTGTTTAGCTAGTTCCCAATTTATCCCCTGCTCTGACTTTGCCTCGGCAACTCCTTGTCGTAAGTTGGTCATCAGGTCAATATCACCAAAAATTTCTAAGGTTTCTAATATAGTTTCGTAATGTTGCCATGTCATCACGGCTAAGACTGGTTTGCCTCGACGCGTAATTGCAATTGTACTGAGTCCTTCTTGGTCAAGCTTTTCAGGCAATGAAGTTAGATTGAATCTTGCTTCAGTAATGGGAATGTTAGATAGCATCATATTTTTAAGCTTCATCTGTGCATCTAAGTGTACATCAAAAGCTCAAAACCCAAAGAGTGATCCGCTATGCGGGCAAATCACTCTTTAGGTTTTGAGAAGAATTTTGAGAAAAGAACTAATGCATAAAGAGTTGCATTAGTTCTTTTTGTAACAAAAATTAAAAATTAATCGACTAGAGTAAAGGCATCGCAATATTTTGCTGAGGTGTCTATGACTATAACCACTGGAACTGCAAAGAAGAAAGTCGAAGTTATCTATCTCACGTCAATGAAGAGTGGCATGGCAGAGTTTTATACGCCACAAGCAAGCGATGAAACCATGTTGGTTCAAGTCGCAGCAGGAGCGATCGATGATTTGTTTTGCCATCATTTTCAGACCGATCAACTATTGGTAGTGCGCGGTAGCTTTGTGCTAGTTGTGCTGAGCGATCGCCAATATCAATACATTCCCCTCGGTGAGTCTCGTCCTGCGGTAGTGACGATTCCGCCAAATGTGCCGCATGCAGCGATCAATCTCAGCGATCGCCCTTGTGTGTTGATCAATGCAGTTTTGCGTCATGGAGCCGCTATTGCCAAAGACTACCAACCCCGCCGCCATCCTTTTCCCTATGACCTAGAGGCAGCTCGTCAAGCGATCGCAACTTTAGAACTTCCGATCGCTGCGTAGAAATTAAAAATTCTCACAAAATTTTTCACAAGATTCACAAAATAATGATATCCCGCGTGCGGGATATCATTACCAAAGTTCTAGACCAAAATTCTAGGAATTGAGATTGTTATATTAGAGTTAGCAATTCCGCTTTTATAGCAATCAATACGCGTAATACGCGACAAGATCATGTCCTTTGCCACCACCGCCTCACCCACACATACCAACTTTCAGATTCGCGATGACATCCTCGATTTGCAAGCTAGCCTTGTCCAATGGCGCAGAGACTTCCATCGCTTTCCTGAACTTGGTTTTCAAGAAAAGCGGACATCGAGCGCGATCGCCGAAAAACTCACCGCATGGGGTATCTCCCATCAAACAGGGCTAGCTGAGACTGGTATTGTCGCCACGATCATAGGCACAAAACAAGACCTTGACCAAAGATTAATAAAAGGAACCCCAAAAACAAAAAAATCAGGAAAAGTATTCGCAATTCGTGCAGACATGGACGCACTGCCAATTCAAGAAGAAAATATCGTCAGTTATCGATCGCAAATCGATGGACTGATGCACGCTTGCGGTCACGATGGACATACTGCGATCGCCCTCGGCACGGCGAAATATCTCTGGGAACATCGCGATCGCTTTTTCGGCACAGTAAAAATCATTTTCCAGCCCGCCGAAGAAGGTCCAGGTGGCGCAAAACCAATGATTGCCGCAGGAGTACTCGAAAACCCTCAAGTTGATGCAATGATTGGCTTGCATCTTTGGAATAGTTTGCCACTCGGCACGGTCGGCGTGAGAGCAGGCGCATTGATGGCAGCAACAGAATACTTCCATTGCAAAATTATCGGACGCGGTGGACATGGCGCACTTCCACATCAAACGATTGATTCCATTTTAGTCGCCGCTCAAGTGATCAATACCATCCATACAATCGTTTCTCGCAATATCACTCCCCTTGAATCTGCCGTAATTAGTATCGGAGAATTTCATGCTGGCACGGCAACCAATATCATTGCCGACTCAGCACAAATCAGTGGCACAGTCAGATTTTTTAATCCTGAAGTCGGCATAAAATTAGCACTGCGTCTGGAAGAAGCGATCGCAGGAGTCTGTGCTGCACATGGGGCAACTTATGATTTGAAATATACCAAGCTCTATCCGCCTGTGATTAATGATCAGGCGATCGCCGAATTAGTCCGATCAGTTGCCGAAACCGTGATCGAAACTCCCGCAGGAATCGTTCCCGAATGTCAAACCATGGGCGGTGAAGATATGTCTTTCTTTTTAGAAGCTGTGCCTGGTTGCTATTTTTTCCTCGGTTCCGCTAATCCTGATAAGGGACTAGCCTATCCTCACCATCATCCACGTTTCAATTTTGATGAGACAGTCTTAGCGACTGGAGTAGAGATATTTACGCGTTGTGTTGAGAAATTTTTAGATTAGAGCGATCGCCAATCACAAAATTTTTAATCGAAGGTGCAGCCGCTAAATTATGAGCATATTCACGAATTAAATCTACATCAGCAGCTTGCCAAGTTCTGATATCTTGACAATGGTGGGCAGCCAATAACCCCCACAACTTGCCATGTGGTAAAACAGGCGCAACTAAATTTGATCGCACTTGCATACTTTTCAAGAAGTCACGATGACAAGCAGTAAGAGCAGCCGTCTCCACATCGTCAGTAAGTTTTATGCGTCCACCTAGATAAAGTTGTGCATATTCAAGGTTAAAGCATTCGTCAGGACCAGTGGAACAGATGATCGAATACTTACGATCGCTTAGCGCCTCAAAGGTCACTTGCCCTTTCCACTGTGAATAGAAATAGTACAAAACCACCCGATCGACATTGAGTAGATTTCTTAACTCATGCAGCGAGTCATTGACTAGCCAGTCTTGTTGTAATTTATTGGTAAGTCGATTTAAAACAGAACTTAAACCGCGATTGGCAGAATTCATTATTTCTCGGTTTTTTCGCTTTTAATTTTTTCGCTTTTAATAAGCCGCATAATTAGATTTTAATCTTTTTAAGTAGATATGCATACTCCCTTCCCACTCAAGAAATAGCGAGTCCTAAATTGCCTAAAGAATATCGCGCTACAGGAATTAACCTCAAAGGGATGCCACTAGGTGAAAGCGATCGCCTAGTGACGATCCTCACTAAAGAGCATGGCTTGATCAGAGCCGTAGCGGCGGGCGCGCGCAAACATCGCTCGCCAATGGCAGGGCGATCAGGCTTATTTGTGGTGAATGATTTACAAATTTCGGTGGGGCGCACCATGGATCGGATTAAAAATGCCGAAATGTTGCAATCTTTTGTCGGTTTAGGCAAAACATTGGCAAAGCTTACCGCCGCCCAGTACTTGGCAGAACTTGCGCTCATGCAAGCCTTATCAGCCCAGCCTCAAGAAGATTTATTCTTGGTGTTAGTCGAGCATCTCAATCGGATTCAAGATGCAGATAACGATCATGTTTTGGCTTGTCTAAGTCATGGCATTTATCATTTGCTAGCGATCGCAGGATTTGCCCCACAAGTACATAGTTGTTGCATCTCCCAAAAACCAGTGATTGCCAATCGGGAAATCCAGAGATGGAAAGCAGGATTTAGCATTGTCGGCGGTGGGGTAATTGACCTAAAGAATGACGGTAATCCGCACGAAGTATCTGCCAATCAAACTCTAAATGAAGCGGTGCATAGTCGTATCAGTCACTACCTGAGCGCATCTGAACTCTTAGCTATGCAAGAACTCGCACAAACCAATTTGACCGATAATATTTTA
>JAYTWB010000067.1:0-9058 GCA_043743655.1 Cyanobacteriota bacterium
GGTTTTTAAATATGCTCAACCACTTAAAATACGCAGCTTTGCAAATCTTTACATTTGTTGAGTATTCTAACATTGATATAGATAGTGAGCATCAGTAAAGTTAAAATACAAATAAAATCTAAACAACAAAAAAGTGCTGTAAAGCCCTTAAGCTATATGAATCAGCAATCTAACTCTCCTATTGACTTAGAACAACTTAACCGCATATCAGAAGGAGATATAGAGTTTGAGATTGAGATTTTACAAGTTTACGTTGAAGATACGCTGCCAAGAATAGCCGAAATCCGTAAGGCGATCGCTAATAGCGATCGCGCACAGCTTTTGCAAGAGACCCACCATATCAAAGGGGCTAGCAGTAATGTGGGGGCTATACAGATACTGGTTTTGGTAAACAAAATTGAACAGTTGGATCAAGATTCAGAGACAGCCTTAGCATTAGTTACAGATATGCTCGAAGAAATGCAGGCAGTTGAATTATTTGTTACTGAAAAATCTTCTATTTTTGAGTCTAGCAAGCTCTAAATAAGACTATAATTAAGCAGGATGGCACATAGCGTCACCTGTCTTGCTTGATTATCAGAAAAGTATAAGCAAATTTATGAGTCTTCCATTTCCTGATTTAAGTTTTTCTGATCTGAGTGCCGATAAAAGCTATGAACTAATGGATGTGGACGCAATCCAAAAAGCTTTGGGGCGATCGCGCGCTTCTGTATATCGCTATGCCAATACTGATCCGATTCAGGGATTGCTTAATTTGCCTTATGACCCAACAAGGTTAAATCCTGAATTGCGTCAAAGCGATCGCGAACCGTTACTATTCCACCCGACTGAGGTGTCAAGGTTTGCGCGCGATGTCTTGAAAATGAAACAAGTCACTATCCAAGTCCAAGAGCCGACTCAAAATGAAACTAATCGTTTGTTGCGCGAAATATTAGAAGAGATGAGATCGCTAAATAAGGCGATCGCATCTCTTCGCAGTCTATAAAGGCATATATCAGCGGCACTTCGCGCCGCCACTCATCTTTTGGGTTTTATGTATGTGTTATATATTTAGCTGAGATAAGTGTAGCCATTTAGGCAATGTTCATACTTTTGCAAAAATAATCTTGCTTCATTCAGCGTGATTTGCTTCTCTTGGAGCGCGCGTTCGGTCTCTTGACGAATACTCTCAAGCATCGCTTCGCGGTTGTACTGCACATAGGCAAGCACCTCGGTCATTGAGTCGCCCTTGATCACATGTTCAACTTTGTAACCATTGGGAGTTGTGTGAATATGCACGGCATCGGTATCGCCAAATAGATTATGTAAATCTCCTAAGATTTCTTGATAGGCTCCACCGAGAAATAACGCCAAAAAGTAAGGTTCCTCATTTATAAAGGGATGCATCTCTAGCGTAGATTTGACATCGCGCAAATCAATGAAGCGATCAATTTTGCCATCGCTGTCACAGGTGAGATCGGCAATCGTGCCGCGACAGGTTGGTTCCTCATTAAGGCGATGGATTGGCATGATCGGGAACAGTTGATCGATCGCCCAACTATCGGGCGCGGACTGAAATACTGAGAAATTGCAATAGTAAGTCAGCGCCATTGCTTTTTCGAGGTCTTCGAGATCATCAGGGACATAGTTAAGTTTGCGAGTTACTTTGAGAATGCGATCGCAACATTCCCAAAAGAGGCGCTCGACTCTGGCACGTTGTCTGAGCGTGAGATAGCCAAATGTGAATAGGCTAATTGCTTCTTGATTGAACTGGACAGCATCATGATAAATCTCTTGGTAGTTATTTTCATTGATGTTCTCTAATGCTTCAAAGAGATTGCGAACGATTAAATGCTCTTCTTCTTTTAAGGGCTCGATCGCTTGATTGGGAGTGCCACTAATCCCAACTACATCAAAAACTAAGACTGATTGATGTGAAGCGATCGCTCGACCACTTTCGCTGGTCAAGGTCGGCACGGGAACCGATTTCTCCGCACAGGCATCTTTGATCGCGGCGACAATATCATATGCATAGTTCTGCATACTGTAGTTTTTGGAAGCATAGAAATTGGTTTTAGAACCATCATAGTCAACGCCCAAACCACCACCAACATCAAGATGTCCCATCGGTGCGCCCAGAGCCGCTAGCTGCACATAGATTTGTCCCGCTTCCTTGAGAGCATCTTTGATCGTGCTGATATTACTGATTTGGGAACCGATATGAAAGTGGAGCAATTTGAGTGAATCCAGCATATTTGCGGCTGCCAATTGCTCAACAGTTTCGAGTATCTCCCACATACTCAACCCAAACTTAGCGCGATCGCCTGTCGAGTCTTCCCAATGTCCCACTCCTTTGGCACTGAGCTTTGCCCGCACCCCAACCACAGGCGCAATTCCCAACTTAGTTGCGGCGCGGATGATCATTTCCACTTCTTCAAGCTGCTCGATGACAATAATTGTATTCTGCCCCAGCTTTCGGGCTAATAGAGCCGTCTCGATATATTCAGCATCTTTATAACCATTACAAATCAGCAAAGACCCAGGGGTGCGTAATGTCGCCAGTGCAATCAGAAGTTCGGGCTTAGAACCTGCCTCCAGTCCAAATTGAAATGGCTTACCATATTTGGCAATTTCTTCTACCAATTGACGCTGTTGATTGACTTTGACAGGGAACACACCACGATAAACACCGTTGTAGTTATATCGCGCGATCGCTTTCGCAAATGTGGCATTTAGACGCTCAATGCGATCGGCTAAAATATCCGAAAACCTCACCAATATCGGCAACCTTAACCCGCGCTGCTTGAGGTCATTTACTAACTCAAACAAGTCAATGCAGCCACCGCGATCGCCTTTAGGCGAGACGGTCACATGTCCTGCTTCGTTGATACTAAAATACGGCTCTCCCCACCCATCAATGCGATACAGTGTCTCGCTATCTTGAATTGTCCATTTTTTGACAATATCTGCAACACCAATATCTGCAACAACAGTATCCGCAACAGTAGTTGCAATAACAGGTAATTGAATCTCTTGCAACATCTTAAAACCCTATAAACCTTATAAAGCGCCATCAATCCTATTGATTTTAGCATCTGTCATGAATAGATTTGCATGACCAAAAATAGCCAGGACCAATTTCTGAAATCTGTGCAGTGGGCATAAATAGTTCCCAATAAGATAAATCAAGCATAAACTAAGATAAAAATATCAAAGAATATTCATGAATTTTGAAGCCGACTTAAACTTGACGCTCCGCGCTCGCTATCCCTTAATTTATATCCCTTCAGCAGAAGAAGAACGGGTGGAAACATCGATTACAACTGTGGCAAAATCTCTTGGACGCAGTATATTTGTCTGGGATTTTGTCGATGGCTATCAATCCAATCCCACCGATGCAGGAATGGGTAAGCGCAATCCTTTGCAAGCTCTAGAATTTGTCGATAAAATCCCTAAAAGTGCAGTATTTATATTGCGCGATTTTGATCGCTTTCTTGAAGATGTAGCGATCGCTCGAAAGTTGAAAAATCTAGCGAGAAAGCTCAAAAGTGAACCGCAAAATATTATTGTGCTTGCCTCACAGATTAATATTCCTGACAACCTCAGTGAGTTTTTCTCGATTTTAGAATTTCCACTTCCCAACCCTACTGAACTAAGAATAGAGATCGAGCAGATTGTCTGTTCAATTAGTTACGCCAATCCGACTTGTGACATTCAACTCGACAAACAAGCGATCGATGATCTTGTCCGTGCTGGTCAAGGATTGTCCTTAGAGCGGATGAGGCGAGTATTAGCAAAAGCGATCGCTGAAAATAGTCGCCTTTGTCCTGAAGATGTAGAACTAATTCTCGAAGAAAAGCGTCAAAGTATTCGTCAAACTCAGATATTAGAGTTCTATCCATCCACTACAGAAATTAGCGATATCGGTGGTTTAGATAATCTCAAAGAATGGCTACTGCGTCGAGGGAGTGCCTTTAGCGATCGCGCTCGAAAGTATGGCTTACCGCATCCACGCGGATTATTGTTAGCAGGTATCCAAGGCACTGGCAAATCGCTTACGGCAAAAGCCATTTCTCATCATTGGCATTTGCCATTACTCCGTCTTGATGTCGGTCGCCTCTTCGCGGGGCTAGTCGGTGAGAGCGAGTCGCGTACTCGTCAAATGATTCAGCTTGCTGAGGCACTCTCGCCCTGCGTATTATGGATTGATGAAATTGATAAAGCCTTTGCTAGCGCCGATGGTCGAGGTGATTCAGGCACAACTAATCGCGTGTTTGGCACATTTCTGACCTGGATGGCAGAAAAAACTTCACCTGTATTCGTGGTCGCCACTGCAAATAATATCCGCACATTGCCACCTGAACTCTTACGAAAAGGACGGTTTGACGAAGTATTTTTTGTGGGATTGCCCAATCAAGAAGAGCGATCGCAGATTTTTTCGGTACATCTAAGCAAATACCGTCCCCACAACACGCGCGCCTACGACATCGATCGCCTTGCCTATGAGACTCCCGACTTTTCAGGAGCCGAAATCGAGCAGGGCATCATCGAAGCGATGCATATTGGTTTTAGTCAAAATCGCGATTTTACCAACGATGACATTCTCGAAGCAGCTAGCCAAATTGTGCCGCTAGCTCAGACTGCCCAACAAGAGATTCAACTTTTGCAAGAATGGGCTACCTCTGGCAAGGCAAGATTAGCCTCGCGACAGAATGTGTTTAGAGGATAAAAAATTACTTTAGGCTTTGGTTATAAAATGCGGTAACTTTATCAACGTAGTTCTTAGGGTTAGAGCTATAACTTCCCGCATGTTCTTTTGCATTAGTTTCCCAATATTCGGCTGATGGGTAGGCTACTTTTAGCTGACGAGCACTTTCCACGGGCGTGTAAGGATCAATTGCACTGTGAATGATCAAAACTGGTCTAGGAGCGATTCGACCAATTTCATTAACAGGTTTAGAGGAAGTGAGATCGTAGCCAGTCCATAATTGTCCGAACATCATTGTGGAAGGAAGAAAAATTTCTGGAAGTCCTGAAGCTGTCTGCCAATGTTTTTGAATGATGGGATAGACTTCAGCGTAACTACTATCAACAACAATTGCGGAAACATCAGGATTCTCAGCGGTGGCTCCAATCACCGATGCAGAACCCATGGAAACGCCTAAAACCCCAATTTTATTGGGCTTAAATCCTTTCTGTTTCACCCAATTCACTGCCGCAATAATATCTCTTCTCTCTGTAATTCCAAAAGTAAGTCGAGAATTAGCACTCAGTCCATGCCCACGAAGGTCAATCATCAATATGGAAAATCCCTGCTTTTGCATAGCAGAACCAAATTCAGTAAATCTGCCAGCGAACTCAGAAGTACGATTTGAATTCAAACCATGCACTAGGATTAAGACCTTGTCAGAATTTTTTGATAGAATAAACCATCCTGAAATTTCCAAGTTGTCGAATGTCCGAAATCTTACTTCTTCGGGAGGACTTATAAAAATAGATGCCTTTTGAGAATCGGGAATTATTCTTGTGGGAGTGGAGAGCGTATGACCAGCAAAGGCAGAGATTCCTAAATAGGCGATCGCTATGACAGACGAGATGCTAATTACCGCTTTGATGAGAATTTGTCTTTTGGGTTTCATTTCCTCTCCTACAAGCTATTGCGATTTCTACATTAATAAAAGCTAACATGGAAATCTTGATAATTACAAGCGCTTAACTTTACTTTTAAGAACCTGCTCTTCCAATTCGCTAGTTTGGACTTCTCTTAGTCTCGTTGCGTAGGCAGGGAATGGGAACCCAACCAGTAAAGGCGATGGAACTTCAGGCTGATGGATAAACATACTGCCCGATTTTAATAATAAGGCGCGCTTTCGACAAGCACCTGTCAAAAAATTATATTCAGGACGTTCCACTTCGGCGGAGTCCAGACGACCGACCACGCGCACTGCGGCTTGACCGACTACGCGGCGTTCTACTTCTGAGGCAGTTTGTTGCGCGCCAATCAAGATAATGCCGAGCGATCGCCCTCGCTCGGCAATTTCTACTAACAAGTCCTTGATCGGGCTACGTCCTTCTTTAGGTGCATATTTATTCAACTCATCAAGAACGATAAAAACAACAGGATACTGTCCGCGTTTTTCTTTTTCCATAAATAGTTTTTGCAGCAATACACCCACCACAAATTTTTGAGCTTTGCTGCCCAGTTTGTTGATATCCGCGATCGTCAACTGATACTCAGCTGCAAGCGGATCAAGATGATATTTTTCGAGTTCTGTTGATGGTAGATCGCCACGGATCAGATGCCCCATCTCATTGGCGATTCCCCACAAACGCCGAGTCAGAGCTTCAGCCGTAGCGGGAGCATTGCGTCCTAGCCATTTCTGATCAGGATTATCGACTAATTTATCTTCGAGAAACTCAATCAAATCGCGAAATGTCTCGACTTTATCTTTATCCTCTTCTCCGTAAGTATCATCCAAATCCAGACTGGCTCTGGGAGCAAATCCCATCTTGATGTCATATTTATCGTTGTCGATCGCCAATCGAGCGAGTCGTTCTTCGACAATGCTCGCTAAAAAGCCAATATTTCCCCGTTCTAAGTCATCCCCTGCAAACAAAAATCGAAATAAGCGATCGCGACAAAATTCACGCATACCCCAGACATAAGCCGAAATATTATCAGAGCGTTGATCAAGGTGTGGTTCAATTTCTTGCGTATTTTTCTTGGGTGCGACACAAAACCGCACATCCCGAAATGGCTCAATCGGTAGATCGAGAGAGCGATAGGTCGCGCGATCTTCTTCTCGAATCTTATTATTCACTTTATCTAAAAAGAATAAATCTTCACCCTTAACGTTAAAAATTAACGCCTTAGTATTCGCTCTCTTCGCACCGAGCGCTGTCGAATTAAAAATAGAATGTAGCAAAAACAAAGCAAAAGAAGTCTTAGTCGCTACGCCCGAAATCCCTGAAATATTGACATGAGCGCCTTTTGTGCCATCGATAAATTCGTAGTTTAAATAAGCTGGACTACCATTTCGCATCATTCCCGCAGATATGCGCTGTTCCATTCCATCAAAATTAAGCGCAAATTCAAGATTCTCATTTTCTGCTAGATAAACAGCATCGCTTGGTTGAGGCGGTAAATATTCTTCAGGCTCGATCCGCGTAACTTGGATATGTGCGGCATAGGATACATTCACGGGCATACTGCCTGTCGTCACCAAAAATGTATCAGTATCAAATTGTGTGCCTTCATGAATAGTTCGCACATGATCGACAATGCCATAAAAGCTGACGATTCCTTTTTTGTCAGGGCGATTGGTGTTGACTTGGACAACGTCATCTAGACGGAGGACTTTGCCATCGCTTACTGCCACCCAAAACTCAAGCGGTGTGGCATCTTTAGTTCCGAGAATATAGCCAACTGGCTCGATCATGTCACAATCTCCATGTTATTCCTGATGTTATAGTATCCATATAATCTGATTGTTTGATCGCTTTTTCAAACAATTGAGTTGGGCAATCGACAAGTTAATTTTACTAACGACACCATGCTAGAGACGGTAAGTGAAGCAGAACAGACAGAAGATTTTGATGATTTTTCTGGTCAAAAAGTCATTGAGTCCGTAAACGAAGAAGCGATCGCTGAGACCTCTATTATCGATCGCGAAGAAATCGAGGACGTTGAGATGTCTCTGTTTGACCATCTTGAAGAGTTTCGCTCACGAATTTTGTATGCCTTGATTGCAGTTTTTGTGGGCGTGATTGGTTGCTTTGCGATAGTCAACAAAATTGTTGCTCTGCTAGAAGTCCCTGCTCAGGGCGTGAAATTTTTGCAGCTTGCTCCAGGAGAATACTTTTTTGTATCGATCAAGGTGGCTGGCTACAGTGGTTTATTAGTGGCTAGTCCTGCGATCTTGTACCAAATTGTTCGCTTCATCTTGCCCGGACTTACGCGTAAAGAAAAACGGGCGATCGCGCCAATTGTATTTGGTTCGAGCATTTTATTTGTCTTAGGGATTGTGTTTGCTTACCAGTTATTAATCCCTGCCGCTCTTAATTTCTTTATTAGTTATGGTGGTGATGTAGTTGAGCAGTTTTGGTCAATTGACCGATATTTTGAGTTTGTCCTGCTGTTGTTATTTAGTACTGGCTTAGCTTTTCAGATTCCCGTCATTCAAGCCCTATTAGCGATGACAGGCATTGTCAACTCCACAAAAATGCTTGCAGGTTGGAGATATGTCATCCTCGGAGCCGTCATCCTCGGAGCCGTGCTTACGCCATCAACCGATCCGATGACTCAGAGCTTACTGGCTTGAGCAGTGGGGATGTTGTACTTTGGCGGCATTTTCTTAGTCAAGGCGATGGGCAAATAAAGGCGACTCAATGGTGTAAGAATTCTATTATTTACAAAAAAAGGCTCGCTAAGCGAGCCTTTTTTTGTAAATAGTTTGTAAATAGATGAGTGAGGGAGTTAATTACTAACCGCCAACATTGAGAGTAGCCTTTGCAGGATCATACTCTTCCAACTCCACTTTAATAGGTTTCACATTCCAGATTTCATCACAGTATTCTTTGATTGTGCGATCGGAAGAAAACTTGCCTGAACGCGCCACATTGAGAATACTCATAGTTGTCCAATGCTCGACATCCTTGTAAGCATCATTGACTTTAGTCTGACAATCTGCGTAAGCTTGATAATCAGCTAGCAGCATGTAGTCATCGTGATACATCAGCGAATCTACTAAAGGCTTAAATAAGTCCTTGTCACTAGGCAAGAAATATCCCATACCGAGACGATCAAGCACATTGTGAAGTTCTTCATTATTCTCATAATAAGAATAAGGGTTATAGCCTTCAGCCTTTCTCTGTTCGACTTCCGCAGCGGTCAGACCGAAGAGAAAGAAATTATCATCGCCAACTTCTTCGCGAATCTCGATATTTGCACCGTCAAGAGTTCCAATTGTCAACGATCCATTCATTGTGAATTTCATGTTGCCAGTACCCGAAGCTTCTTTCCCTGCGGTCGAGATTTGCTCTGACAAGTCAGCAGCAGGATAAATCAGCTGACCAAGAG
>JAYTWB010000068.1:0-23600 GCA_043743655.1 Cyanobacteriota bacterium
CTCTCTTTTTTGGGCTTTGATCTAGTACTATAAAGCGTAGCTTTGTAGAATCCTGCAAAGTATCAAACAATTATCAACATTAAAAACTGGCGTTAGTTATGACGCAAATTTTTGGAGAATTTACAGAAGACTTCTCGGACAGAAGTGAGTTTTTAGTATTGGGATTTTCGCCATCCTCATTACCCATTCAACTACGCTGGAAAACAAATGGACTCTCTGCTGATTTCCTTGGAGACTATGTCAGAAACTTCTTTCCAGGCGATACAAATGCCGCAATCAATAAACAAGCAGAGATTCGTTCAGCTGTAAGTTTTATTGCTAATGAATTGCTAGAAAATGCGATGAAGTATAGCGATAAAGAATCGGGACAGCCTATTAACATCGAGGTAAATTTATTTGGCGATCGCTTAATATTTGTATCGAAAAACAGTTTGCATCCAGGTGCGATCGCGAGTTTTCAATCCTTCATTCAAGAGATTATTACGGGCGATGTTGGCGAGATGTATGTTAACCAGATCGAGAATAGTGCTAAGGACGATACAAACGGCTCTGGACTTGGCTATTTGACTATGTTAATGGACTACAACGCACTTTTAGGATGGAAGTTTGAACAAGTTCCAACTAATACCCATGTAACAATGGTAACTACAATGGTACAGTTGCCTCTCTAAGAAAAATCAAGGAAAAATCAAGTGTTTATCAGGAGTGATTAAATAATGGAAGTCAAGGGAGATGATTATCAAGTCTTGTATAACCACTTAGAGACATGTATTTATTGTCAAGGCTCTTTGCGCTTAGCAGGAACTGAAGAATATGCGCCAATTGTGAAAGTTTTAGAGTATGTGATTGAACAAGCACCTCAAAATATTACTTTAAACCTTCGTCAGCTAGAGTTCTTGAATAGTTCAGGTATTAATGTTTTATCTAAGTTTGTCATCAAGGTTCGTCAAAAAGAAAAAATTAATATCACTGTTCAAGGTTCAGAAATCATCCCCTGGCAAGGGAAATCTTTAAAAAACCTCCAACGTTTAATGCCCGCCCTAAAGCTAGAATGGTTAAGCTAAGAATGAATCTAGCCCTAGAGAGCAGCGTGCGCTAGTCTTTGATCTTTAGTTTGTAATAATCTTTAATTTCTAATAAATTTTAATCTCTGATAAATAAGATCGCGAATACTTTCTAAAAGATTATTGATCTCTAATGGTGAGACGTGACCATTATCAACCTCACGACCTGCTACCTCTGACAAAAAAGTTAAAATCTGGGCTGGCAACCTTAAAGTCAAACCATTTTTAAGATGTAACTCTAATTTCCGAATTCCAGTGACTAAAGGATAGTTACTATACTGATTCAATCCATTAACTAATTGTCCACCCCCATCAAAATAACTCAATTTCACGTTGCGATCGCTAGGTAATTTGTCGACATAGCCATCTAATTCTTGTTTGATCAGTTGAGCAATATCAGTCAAATCATGAGTTTGGGCAAAGAGTAGACATTGCTCTAGAACTTGAGTCAGCTGTGGTCGGTCGATCACCGCCTCTAATTCTAGTCTGACTTCTAAGGCAGTCAATACATCTTCAAGACTAAGGATAGTAGGAGATTCTGGAACTGACATAATAATCCGCAGGGCGCAACTGTTAAAATGAAAGCTAAAGTTATCTTCGCATAAAGTCTATGCTTACTTCCGATCGCAGTGTCACTCACAACATGACCGCAGATATGACCGCAGATATTATTGATGTGGATGTACCCAAGCGGGGAATGCCAGTCACGATCATCACAGGCTTTTTAGGCAGTGGTAAGACCACCTTGCTAAACCATATTTTACAAAATCAACAAGATTTAAAAGTTGCAGTTTTAGTAAATGAATTTGGTGACATCAATATTGACAGCCAGTTGCTAGTCTCTGTCGATGAAAATATGATGGAACTGAGTAATGGTTGTATCTGCTGCACGATCAATGATGGCTTGGTTGATGCTGTTTATAGTGTTCTCGAAAGGGGCGATCGCATTGACTATATGATCGTGGAAACTACAGGCGTTGCCGATCCATTACCGATCGCTTTAACTTTCTTAGGCACAGAGCTACAACACCTGACTAGACTTGATTCGATCTTAACAGTCGTTGATTCTGAAGCATTTACTTCAGAGCATTTTAAGAGTGACGCTGCCTATGCGCAAATCATGTATGGCGACATTATTATCCTCAATAAGACCGATCTAGTCACCGAAGAAAAGCTTCAGGAATTAGATACTTATATTAACAAAACAAAATCTAAAGCTAGAATTTTGAGATCGCAGATGGGAATCGTGCCACTGCCGCTAATTCTTGATGTGGAGATCGATCAATCAGCGATCGCCACAACCGAGAAAATAAATCATGAGCATCAACATGATGCGAACTGTGAGCATGATCATCACGATCACAAACATGATCATTCTGCTCATCTCGAAAATGACGGCTTTATCTCAATTTCATTTCAAAGCGATCGCGCGTTTGATCTTGATAAATTCCAAAACTTTCTTGATAAAAAACTATCGATTGATGTCTTTCGCGCCAAGGGTATTTTGCGCTTTGCGAGTATCGACAAGCGCTATGTTTTTCAACTTAGTGGCAAACGTTACGAACTCAAAAATGATGATCGTGATAAACCCATTAATAATCAGCTAGTAATCATCGGTCGTAACTTGCACCGCGAAGAAATACTATCTCAACTCACAGATTGCCTAATCTAGAATAAAGATAAAGCCAGCCCTGCGGACTGGCTTTATCTTTATTAAGCGTGAATTGCAAGGCGATCGCACAGCTGATCAGCCTGAATAACACCCTCAACTCGATCAACGGGCGTTCCGCCTTTAAATAAGACTAAAGTTGGTAAAGCGTAAACCTTATACTGAGAGGCAAGATCGGGATAGTTATCAGTATTGATTTTCACGATCTGCACTTTATCTTTCATCGCTTCACTCACCTTGTCGAGAATGCCTGTCATAAGCTGACAAGGACCACACCAAGGTGCATAAAAATCAACCAAGATCGGCAACTCTGAACTTTGCAGTAACTCATCAAAATTATCAAACTGCTTTTTTGTTGACATGGGGCGATCGCTCCTCTAAAGACTCAATTCTATAACAATTGCCAAAAAATTAGAAAAGCATTACCAAACAACACTTTCTTAATTTCTTAGGTTTTATGTCTCAAATGTCACACTGCTACACTAAAATAGAAACTGGCTATTACTCAATCTGCAATGATCTCTAGTAACGATTTTCGACCCGGCGTAACAATTGAACTCGATGGTGAAGTTTGGCGTGTAGTTGAGTTTTTACACGTTAAGCCCGGCAAAGGTTCAGCTTTTGTTCGCACTACTCTCAAGAGTGCCATGACAGGTAAGACCTTAGAAAAAACATTTAGAGCTGGTGAGACGCTGCCTCAAGCAGTGTTAGAAAAAAGCTCAATGCAACACACTTACAAAGAAGCTGACGACTATATCTTCATGGATATGCAAAGCTTTGATGAAGCAACTTTGACAGCAGCCCAGATTGGAACTCGCGTCAAGTACATCAAAGAAGGCATGGAAGTTAATGTTGTGCGCTGGGGTGAAAGAATTATTGAAGTGGAATTACCCAACGCTGTTGTCCTAGAAGTAATCGAAACTGATCCTGGTTTACGCGGTGATACGGCAACTGGTGGCAACAAAACCGCTAAGCTTGAGACTGGCGCATCAGTGATGGTTCCCCTATTTGTGAACATTGGCGATCGCGTCAAGATCGATACTCGCGAAGACACCTATTTGGGGCGTGAGAATTAGGTGGACTTTAGCGTAGAGCAATTGCATGAATTAGTCACGGTTCTAAACAAGACGGATATCACCGAACTGACTTTAGAATCAGGTGACTTGCGTCTGAGTATCCGTAAAAGTGAAGCTAAGGTGATGACATCGACTGTGGCTTTGCCTGCGCCCGTAGCAGTATCAACAGTTGCACAGGCAAATGTGATCGATAGCACCTCCACTACCCCTGTGACTTATGCAAGCACGATCGCAGATTCTCTACCTGCGAAAAAGCTAATTGAAATCACATCACCAATGGTTGGCACATTTTATCGTTCCCCATCCCCTGATGATGCAGCATTTATCGAGATTGGCGATACTGTCAAAAAAGGAAGCACTGTTTGCATCATCGAAGCCATGAAGCTAATGAATGAGATCGAGTCAGAAGCTTCTGGCAAAATCGTAGAGATATTGGTAGAAAATACTCAACCAGTTGAATACGGTCAAGTCTTAATGCGTATTGAAGCAACTTAAAAAAACCAAAACCAAAACAAAAAAGGACGCTTTGCGTCCTTTTTTGTTTTGGTTTTATGAGCCGCGTACATGTTTTAGTAGCCAATTAAACTTTGCTTCCGCTAATTCTAGATTGCTGAGCATAGACTGACCAAAACCTCCAAAATGTGAGTCTAACTCATCAATTTCAGACCCATATCCGAGGCGACTAACAGTACCGCGCAAGCGATCAGATAGACAGAGACAGATCGCCCGATAAAATCGTGCTGAAAAATTTATATCCTGCTGTAGTTTAGATAAAAGTTGAATTCTTGGCAATGACAGCACCACACATTCCTCCAGCGATCGCACACTAGCGAGAGGTGGACGAGTATCAATAAAAGAAACTTCACCAACGATTTCACCCACCGAGATTTTGGCAAGTTCTTTATGATCTAGTGACTCGATAGCAACACTAAATGAACCGCTCACCACAATATATAAAGCTTCGCTTACTTGTCCTTCTCGGATTAATAAACGATCAGGCGGGATTGTCTCCTTCTTACCTTTCTGCACAAACCAATCAAGGTCACTATTATTAAGTTCACTAAAAAAAAGCAAAATTTTCTTCACATTCAACCTCTGTAACCAAATAACATCTAAGAAGTCATATTCTTGCAGATTCTTTTACGAAAAAGTCGATGCTGATTAGAAAACTTAAGAAATTATGATTGCGAAATTTTTTAGGTTAAGAAAAGCAGACTCTTCTTAACCTAAAACTTATGAAGCTGAAGAGCGCTTGCGGCGAGAGGCTTCAGGCGATTGAATCGGCACAAACTCTTTAGAAACTTCCGCAAACTCAGCCTTTGGTTCTAAATTTGAAACAACTGTTTCAACTGGCTGCGCTCGATTTACTCTCAAAATCACCCCATTAGAACCACCATTATTTGGAGCAATAATCATTATCGGCTGATCACTCATTACCACTTCAGAATTTGGCTCAACTTGAGGAGTTAGCTCGACAACTTCTATTTCTACCGCTTCTGGTTCGGCATAGCTTTCTTCAAAAATGTTTTCTTTTGCAGCACTTGTAGGCATAACTGCATTAGCAATCTTAGGAGCTTGACCGGGTAAAGCAACAGTAACAATCACATTACGAGGGTCTTTGATCTCGCGATTAACTAATACTAAAGGTGAAATGCCAATTAGTGAATAAACGTCTTGTTCCTCCTCAGTCATCTCAACGACAATTACTTCTGGAGGCTCAACAACTTTAGTGCGAATTTCACGCTTATTAGGACGATCGGAATTGGGGCGATCAACTGTATTCTCAGCACCAACTATAATCTCAGAATCAATCTCCTCAGCCTCAATTAAAGCTGCAACTGAGTCTCCCTCTTCGATTAGTTTAGTTGGTAAGATGCTGGGCAAAGATAACTTAGTTGGTACAACCCGATCAACCACATCACGTTCAATGCGTGGCTCAATTCTTGGCTCGATGCGTGGCTCGATCCGCGATCGCACCTCCACAGGGACAACTTTTTCTGGCTCTTGAGTATCTCGTGAATCCTTAGGTAACGTCCGTTTACCGCGTCGCCTCAGGTTACTGCGTTCTTGGTAGCTGGGATGGTTAACCAAATTAGGCTCCATACCGCCGCCTAAGTCAGAGTCGCCATCTTCATACTCAGAAGTGAAATCAAGTTGGTTTGATTGCTTAGCCTCCCAAGTTCGTGAGGTCGCGTCAACAGGTTGCCCCGCAGCTTCACCCGGCAAATGCATCAAATGCCCCAAGCCGCCGCAGGACGCACAAGGACGACCAAACAATTCGTATATGCTCTGACCTTGACGCTTACGAGTTAATTCAACCAATCCGAGTTCAGTAAGCTGGGCAATCTGAGGACGTGACTTATCTGATCGCAAAGCTTTATTAAAATGCTCCAGTAGTTGCAACTGATCGCGGCGAGTATCCATATCGATAAAGTCCACCACGATTACGCCCGCAATATTTCGCAATCGCACTTGACGGGCAATCTCGACCGCAGCTTCGCAGTTAGTCCACAACACTGTCTCGCGGGAGGTTTGGGATTTAGTAAATGAACCAGAGTTAACATCAATTACTGTCAATGCTTCGGTCGGCTCAATAATGATATAACCACCACTAGGGAGGTCTACTCTAGGCTTGAGTGCTTCTCGAATACCTGCATTTACCCGAAAATATTCTAAAATAGATGTGCGTTCACGGTGATGATCCAGCATCAAGCCACTTGGAATTTTGCCATCACCCCAGTTCAGTAAATGCTGCTTAATGCGGCGCAACCCATCGCTAGAGTCGGCAACGATCCGATTGACTTCAGTGCCATATAAATCACGCAAGACTCGCTGGATAAAGTCACGTTCGCGATCAAGCAGAGTTGGCTGGCGTGTGGTTGCTACGTCTTGTTGAATGGTTTCCCACTGACGCTGTAAATTATCGAGGTCTTCAATAATCTGCTCTTCAGACATGCCATCTGCCTCAGTCCGCACAAGAATGCCCATTCCTGCGGGCTTCACTAAAATCGCCAGAGCGCGGAGGCGATTACGCTCTGCTTCAGTGCGGATGCGCCGTGATAGGTTTACGCCGCGCCCAAAGGGCAGTAACACTACATAACGTCCTGGCAATGAAATATTTCCCGTCAAGCGTGGACCTTTGTTGCCTGTTGGTTCTTTCATAACCTGCACCAGCACACGCTGTTGCGGTACAACTAGATCGCTGATCGAGCCAGATGATCGCCGCATTTTCAGTGGACCGAGATCAGTAATGTGAATAAAGCCGTTGCGATCGCCATCCCCAATATTTACAAACGCAGCATCAATACTGGTTAGGACATTTTCGACAACGCCCAAGTAAACATCCCCAACTTGATGAGTTCCTGCGGCAACCACAATTTCTTCGATTTGATCTTCGCTAAATACAGCAGCAATTCGATACTGCTCAGCAATAATTATCTGCTTTGGCATTCAATTTCCTCAGAATTTCTTCGATTCAAAAGAGCCAGTCTAAAAAACCTGTTTAAAAACGAAAGTAAGAAAAAATTTCGATCACAAATGGTCTGTATCGTAAACTCGCTACTCAGCTTATGTACCGAAGCTTGTAGCTAGTTGCTGTGCTTGCTCTGACAGCACGATAACGAAACTTATTGCTTTGTTCGGAATGGTTTGGGTACCAAAAACTATGTCTCTCTTAATTTTTAGTTAATGTAGATAGCAAAAGCTACCTACATCAACTAAAAGTTAAATTCTAAAAAAGCTTGCAGATTAGAGGACTATAAGCATCGCCTATGACCAGAAACCTGAGAGAGCAATACTCATCACGATGCAGTATGAATATAGTTGATGGAAAGTTGATGGGGGTTTCGTTATATAAGGATGCAGTTATTTATTAGACTGGCTCTTATTAGACTATTTAGCTTATTAGACTATTTAGAAAGTGCTTACACTATTTGCCCATAGCATTCAGCCTATAGGTAAAACAGCGTACTTGATAGTTCAAGTTTATGATAAGTAAGCTTAATTCGCTTAGTTATTTGCCAGATGCGTCTAGATGCGTATTGGCTAGCACCTACCTTCAGCACTATTCTAGTATTGTAGCGCAGCATTGAGCGTTACAATTTCTTAATAGTGTTTTAACATTGATACATAGTCATATTTGAAAGAAGGCGAAGCCCTCTTCTCGAACTTTTATTACGATGAGGGTAAAATTCTGAGTACGCGCGTAGTTATCGTCCGTCATGGCGAAAGTAATTTTAATATCCTGAGCAAAATCCAAGGACGGGGCAATTACGATCACCCAGAATTGCAGTCTGTGTTGACAGACAAAGGCAACCAACAAGCCAAGTTAGCAGGCAAAGCCCTCGCTAAACTTACCGTTGATGTTGCTTATGCTAGCCCCCTAGTTCGCGCTCAACAAACTGCCAAAATAATTTTGTCTGAAAATTTTAATCCTCCTGAGTTATTTACAACCGAGGGATTACTCGAAATCGATCTCAGTGAGTGGGAGTCAATGCTCGCTAGCGATGTTCAAGAGCAATTTCCTGAAAAATATCATATTTGGCAAAATCAGCCAGACCAGTTTCAATTGGGCGATCGCTATCCGATTCTTGAGCTGTTTGAGCAAGCCAAAGCTTTTTGGGCAGAGATTTTAGTTAAGCACAAAGACAAAACAATTTTGCTGGTTGGTCATAGCGCTATCAACCGAGCGCTTATTTGTGCAGCGATCGGCATCCCAGCCAGCCTTTATCACAACATTCATCAAGTCAACTGCGCCATTAGCGTCCTCAACTTTCAAGGGGCAGCCATTGCTAACGGTGTCCAACTCGAATCTCTCAATCTCGTTAGCCATCTAGAACCAATCTTTGGTTCACCATTACCCGCCATTGGCAGAAGACAAAGTGAACAGGGTTGCCGTCTATTGCTAGTACGTCATGGCGAAACCGAGTGGAATCGCCAAAAGCGGTTTCAAGGACAAATTGATGTCCCACTCAACAACAATGGTCATGCTCAGGCTAGACGCGCTAGTGAATTTTTGGCAAATGTCAAAATTGATAAAGCCTTTAGCAGCCCAATGTTGCGCCCTAAAGATACCGCTTTAGAAATTTTGAGCAAGCATCCAAATATCAAACTTGAATTATTTGATGAACTCAAAGAAATTTCTCATGGGCTTTGGGAAGGTAAATTTGAGCATGAAATCGAAGCCGAATTTTCAGGACAGCTAGACCTATGGCAATCTCAGCCTGAAACTATCCAAATGCCTGAAGGTGAAAATTTACAACAAGTTTGGGATCGCGTTGCTATAATTTGGCAAAAAATTGTCGAGTCAGTCCCCGCAGGTGAGACGGCAATCGTTGTCGCTCACGATGCCGTAAACAAAGCGATACTTTGTTTACTATTTGACTTTACCCCCGAACAGTTTTGGGTGTTTAAGCAAGGCAATGGGGGAGTCAGTGTGATTGATTATCCTCAAGGCTCACAGGGGCGTGCAGTCTTGCAATCTGGCAATATCACTACCCATTTATCGGAAGGAATTCTCGATCGCACCGCAGCAGGCGCTCTATAGCAGCGTATGAAGTAAATGAAGCTTAAGCTTCATTTACTTCATGACTTAAGAGAGACGCATTTTCTGCTAATTTGGTGTAAAGGATTTGTTTTATTATTTTGTTTTAGTATTCGGAGTTTAAAAAAAGTGACTATTTTATTCCAGCTTTTATTGGCGGCTTTTGTCTTGTTCTCGTTTGTTTTAGTAATTGGTGTCCCAGTTGCTTATGCATCGCCTAGCTCTTGGAACCAAACAAAGCCACTTTTATTTCTTGGTTCTTTAATTTGGTTAGCATTCGTAATTGTGATTGGTATTTTGAATGCTTTTGTAGCTTAAAATCAGTAAAGGCGGCGCGATGCGCCGCCTTTACTGATTTTTTAATTGGCTTTTTATTTTAAATTAATTCTATGGCTGTTTTTTCGGGTAGCTTTACTAATACTGATAGTTTGCGCTTTGCGATCGTGGTGGCTCGCTTTAATGACCTGATCGTTGGTAAGCTCCTGCAAGGATGTCAAGATTCATTGTTACGACATGGAGTTGATATTTCTGAAACTGGCAGTCAAGTTGACTATGCATGGGTACCAGGCTGCCTCGAAATCTCGATGGTCACAAAAGAATTAGCGACTTCAGGTCGCTACGATGCAATTATTTGCTTAGGAGCAGTAATTCGCGGTGATACTCCTCATTTTGACTATGTGGCAAGTGAAGTTTCTAAAGGTGTGGCGGCGGCTTCTTTTCAGACAGGTGTGCCAATTATTTTTGGAGTGCTGACCACAGACACGATGCAGCAAGCTTTAGAACGCGCTGGCATCAAGAGTAATAAAGGTTGGGAATTTGGCATGGGTGCGATCGAGATGGCAAATCTTATGCGTCAAATTCGCACTAAATCAGCTTAAGCAAGTCGAGAGATTAAACAATAAATCCCGCGCTTTGCCCTTGTGATGCTTGCCAACTGCGAGCATCGAAATATAAATCTTCTAGACAAATGCTATACAGAGCATCCTTGAGCTTGCGATCGAGTCTTTGCCAAAGTGCAAATGTGACCCAGTCAGAGGCGAGTTTTTCTTGCGGTTTTAGCCTTGGTAAGGGATAAGTATCTTCCCCAACGGCTGACAAAATCTCGCCGAGGGATATTTCTTTAGGCGATCGCTTCAACTTATATCCGCCCTGCACACCACGACTCGACTCGATTAGGTCGGCTTTTCGCAGTGCCATTAAGATTTTTTCCAAATATGGGGCAGGGATAGATTGGCGATCGCTGATTTCACGCACAGAGGCAGGCTTGCGTTTTGCCCAAACCACCAGATCGAGCATTGCTTTAACGCTGTAATGACCTTTTCTGGTTAGCTTCATAAAAATCATGCAGTATTAGGAAGACGCACAGCGCCTTCTTATACTCTAAAGCAAAGAGCCTAAAGCAAAGCATAAGAGGCGATCGCCATAGATAGATCGACTGGAGCTGGCAACATTTCACCACCGCGCCAATCTAACACTTGTACCAAAATCAAATAACCAACGCCCAAAAGTACGGCGACAACGCCTGTAAAAACTGATATCCACTGCGATCGCTGCATAACTTTATAATCAAATATCTAAGTAAATTTAAGTAAATCAATGAATTGGCAAAAACGCGCAAACTAACTGCTATTATCCCTCTTGAAATATCTTTCTGTACTTGTTTTGTACTTGTAAAGTGAAAGCTCTATTTTGATAGGAACAAATATTTTTGATCCTCCGTCCTAAAACTTGAACATAGAGACACAGACATTTGTTTTTATAGCAAAGTCAAGTAGGAGCGGTCAATGAGTTATAGCCTATCTTGGTCAACCAGCATCGGAGGGTACACGCCCTCTAAGTCCGTGTCCGTTGATAAGCTCCCCATCGTTGAACTGGTACAAATGTGCCAAACCGAAACGCAAACCAATAGGTCTGCGTTTACAGAACTCATGCGCCGCAATCAGTCTTATGTCGATCAAGTTTTATACAAGCTCGCTCCTGACTGGCAAGATCGGGCTGACTTGGCTCAAGAAGTATGGTTGCGTGTTTATCGAAATATTAAACGCTTGCAAGAGCCTGAAAAATTTCGCGGCTGGCTCAGTCGGATCGCTACCAATTTGTTTTATGACGAGTTGCGTAAACGTAAAAGAGTTGGTAATTCAGTTTCTATTGATGCCACGTTTATGTCTGGTGATGGCGATGAGATGAGTTGGGACTTGCCCAGTGCTGCGCCTAGTCCTATAGAGAATATGTCTACGCAGGAGTTTTATGAACAGCTTCGCAAAGCAATTCAAGATTTACCGTCTAGTTTTCGTGAAACTATTGTATTAAGAGAAATACAAGGTTTATCTTATGAAGAAATTTCGGAACTAACAGGCGTATCGCTTGGTACAGTAAAGTCACGCATAGCTAGAGCTAGGCTAAAACTACAAGCGCAACTGCAACCCTATTTGTCGAATATTTAAAAGTATTTAATAGATTTACTAGACAGATTTACTAGGGGTATTCAAGTTATGAGTGCTAACCAAATTTTTGATAATTCTATGACTAATTCACAAGAGCGATTTGAGTTGCTCAGCGCTTATATAGACGGTGAAGTAACTGATACTGAAGAACAGCTTGTTGAACAATGGCTGTCAGATGATGTTGACTTTCGCCGCATCTATCAACATCAACTAAAGCTGCGTCAATTGTTAATTGATTTGCCAGTACCCGTAAGTGCTTCTGTGAAAACACAGACAAATGTGATGATCGATCGCGTCTTGGCTGAGATTGACAAGCGATCGCAACGCCGCAAATGGACACTGGCTGGTATCGGTGTATCAATGGCGGCTGTAGTGGGCATATTCGGCTCGATGTTTACATTCAACTCATCGCCGCAGTTTAGCCCTGTCGCTAATAGTCTCAAAGCTCCTGCAACTGTTGCCGAAGAACCAATTTTAATCGCCATGGAAGAACCACTTGTACCTTTACCTAAGTCAATGAGTAAAAAATAAGTCAAAAACCTTGCTAATCAAAGTTTTTAACTTATTTGAGATGGATGGCGGTTTTCTGGCTAGGTGCGAAGATTAATATCGTCAATATATTTTTGTAAAATTGTAGAATCTAAGTATTGTCGGTCACAGAATACTATCGGTCACAGAAACAGCTATGAGAGACTCAGATAAAAAATCTCGTTACAAGCAACCTTTGATCTATGCTTCGATGCTCCTGTTAGGTCTGGTTTTAGGGGCTTGGGCTGTACTGTCAGGAGTACGATCGCCAAATACTAGCGCGATTACACCTCTTCCACAGGTTGCTTCGATATCGCCTGTATCAGCACAAGACAACGATAGAAGCAAAGCGATCGCTGTTCCTCGTAATTATGTCGTTGAGGCAGTTAATCGCACAGGACCAGCGGTGGTGAGGATTAACGCATCGCGGACGGTGGCAGCCAATCCACAAGTGCCTGAAGCATTTCTTGAAGACCCTATGTTTCGTCAGTTTTTTGGCGATCAAACAAGTCGGATGCCCAAGGAGCGAGTTGAGCGTGGCACGGGGTCAGGATTTATCATTAATAAAGAAGGCGATATCATCACTAACGCCCATGTAGTTAGTGGAGCCGATAAGGTGACAGTAATCCTCAAAGATGGTCGTCAACTTGAGGGCAAGGTAATCGGCAGTGATGAGCTAACCGATGTGGCGGTTGTCCAAGTTAAGTCGGATAATTTGCCGATCGTGAGCGTTGGCAGTTCACAAAATTTGCAGCCAGGTGACTGGGCGATCGCGATCGGTAATCCGCTCGGTTTAGACAATACGGTCACTGCTGGAATTATCAGTGCGATCGGGCGGAAGAGTGGTCAAATTGGCGTTGACAAGCGAGTTAGCTTCATCCAAACCGATGCGGCGATTAACCCGGGTAACTCAGGTGGTCCATTGCTCAACCAAAATGGCGAAGTGATTGGCGTAAATACGGCGATTATTCAAGGCGCACAGGGGCTAGGCTTTGCAATTCCGATTGAGACAGCGCAGCGTATTGCTAAACAAATCATTCAAAACGGTAAAGTTAGCCGCGCTTATCTGGGTATTCAGATGGTGACTCTCGATCCAAATGTAAAGAAGCAAGTCAATCAAGATACTGAATTTGGAATTAAAATTTCTGAAGAGCAAGGCGTATTAGTTACCCGAGTTGTGGACGACTCTCCTGCGGCTAAAGCTGGAACTAAGCGCGGTGATGTAATCATAAAGTTTGACGACAAAGAGATTTTGACCGCCGACCAAGTCACCCAACTGGTAGAAGATCATGCTGTCGGAGACAAGATTCGCATGGAAGTTAAACGTAATGGTCAGTCAGTGTCCTTAAATGTTGAGGCGGCTCAGTTTCCACAAAAATTCCCGAATTAATTACACATAAAAAATAATGCACATTTCCTCGTAAGGAAATGTGCATATAAACTCAAGAAATAGCTATGTGCAGCGAAGCCGCACATAGCTATTTCTTGAGTGGGAGGGGAAGATCATCATTTTTTATAAACATTTTTGTGTCAGCTATTTGGCTGATTATTTTTTTCTGAGAGTTTGAATTGGGTAGATTCGTTATAATTTGACTATTGCTCTGCTTCGTAATTAGCATTCGTAATTAGCAATTATCTATCCTTCCTATGACTTACAAATCCCTCGTGCCACAAGATGCAACCGTAGTTGAAGGTAGTCAATTTGAGCATTTTCTGATTTTGCAAGACACAGAAGGGGTGCAGAAAATTTCGCTAGATAGTAAGTGCTATGTGCTGGGGCGATCGCCTGAAAACGGCATATGTTTGCGATCGCAGTCAGTGTCTCGAGAACATGCAACTCTGACGGGAATCACGGTGCGATCACCGCTATTACAAATATTTCGACTAAGCGACGGTACTCCTGAGAAAGGGAAAAGTACTAACGGATTGTTGATCAATGGCAAAATGCGTGACTCTTGGGTATTAATGCAAGGTGATGAGATTGTTTTTAGTAGCAATACAAAAGCTATTTATCGAATCTTGCCTGAGCCTGCCTATGCCGATGGTAAAGTTGGCTTTTTTTTGGAATGCTTGCACGATTTAGCTAAAAGTGACATTAAATTGGGTAAGTATATCGATGCAGAAAATTACCTAAATCAAATCTTAGTTTTAAGTAAGCAGTTATATGGAGAATCGCACCCCAATGTTGCTAACTGTCTGATCGATCTGGCAACTCTAAATTATTCTCAAAACTTTTTTGATAAAGCCGAAAGTTTGTTCTTACAGGCGATCGCTCTTCGTCAAAAATCTCTCGGTGTAGAACATCCTGATGTGGCGATCGCTATGCTTGATCTCGCAGCAATCTACAATAACCAAGCTTTGTATAGCAAAGCCGAATCAATATTTTTGCAAGCATTGGCAATCAGGCAAAAGGTTTTAGGCTTAGATCATCCAGAGATCGCAACGAACTTAGTTGATTTAGGAGCAATATATTATTCCCAAAGACGCTATAAAGAGGTTAAAGGACTCTATGAACGATCGCTGCAAATTTATAAACAATCCCTCGATGCTAGACATCCCCATATTCTGGCAATTCAGAAGAAACTGGTGAATCTCAAAAAGAAATTGCGTCCAAAGTGGCTATCTTGGAATGTTTTTATTCCTGCTTCTTTTGTATTACTTTCTGGAGTTGTCGCCTATACATTTTTGTCTCCCAAAACCGATATTACCTGCCTCAGAGTTTTACCTGATGGCAGAACCCAATCAATATCTGGTGATGAATGTCGGCAAATTAGCAAATAGAGACACATTTAGCCAAATTATTAGCCAGACTGTTAGCCAAATTAAAAAGAGCCAGATTAAAAAGCAAGTGCGAGTTAGTGACAAGGCTTGATAAATTTTGGGAACCGCGATCGCTTCTATGGCATCCCCTAGTAAAGGCTTAATTTTGACAACGCCACGATAGCGATTTTTGCCACCTAGCTGCACTCGCAAGATCGCGGCGTAAACACATTCGCTCCATCCTGAATTTGGGCTAGGGTCAGATTTGGCATCGCGCTGACAAATGCTCCAAACATAAATCGGCTTTCCTGAAACTATGGCTAAAGTAATCACCGTTAGACGACATGGCAACCAAGTAAGAATATCGTCAGTTTTGGCGCTAAACCAGCCTAGATCGGTATAGGGAGTTTCGATATATCCCACCATTGAATCAAGTGTGCTAGATGCCTTATACGCAATCGCCAAAGCTACGCCTCCATAAGGAAACAAAAATGAACCAAGAATCGCATAGAACAATGGCGAAGTAACCGCGTCGATCGCGTTTTCAGTCACAGTTTCGAGGATGGCGCGTAAAATCTCAATTTCTGAAAGCTCATCGGTATCGCGTCCCACATAGCGACTTAGCTCTTGTCTAGCATTGGCTATAGTTCCTGTTTGCAAGCTTTTTAATACTGACTCAGCAGCATCACGAAGACTGCGCCCTGCGAAACAAGCAGCGAGCAAGATGCTAGAAACGGCGATCGCCAAAATAGGGTGCATTTTTGATAAAGCGATCGCCACGAATAATCCGCTTCCCAAAATCATACTTATTCCTAGAATGCTCCCTAACATTTTCATGATCAGTGGTGAAAATCGCGGAATGCGGGTATTTGTGGCAACATCTTTAATGATTACTAAATTAGTAAATTGCGTAATCATCCATCCCATCATCTGTACAGGATGTAGCCAATTTACTGGATCGCCAACCAAGTAATCGAGACTGGCTGCCAAAATTAGAACTAAAAAATTTAGAATTATAAAATTTGGATATATATCTAACACGAGGATTCGGTGATAAGTTACGATAGGCGCGGGTTGTCTATCCTAACTTAGCGCATCGAAATTATGAAAGCCATATCTGTTTTAGGAACCTCATCTAATGCTGGCAAAAGCTGGATGGTGACTGCGTTGGGTGCATGGCTGAGACGAAATGGCGTAAAAGTCGCTCCATTTAAAGCTCAAAATATGTCAAACAACTCCTATGTGACTCTAGAGGGTGGAGAAATCGGACGCGCTCAAGCAGTTCAAGCGATCGCTTGTGGAATGCGTCCAATTGTCGAGATGAATCCCATTCTCTTAAAACCATCAGGAAATGGAACTTCACAATTAGTATTATTAGGTGAAGCGCGGCGACATATTGCCGCGATTGATTATTATCAACATATCGAAACCCTTTGGCAGAGCGTGCGCGACAGTCTCGAATTTTGGCGCGATCGCTGTGATGTTTTATTACTAGAAGGCGCAGGCAGCCCTGTAGAACTAAACCTGATGCAGCGCGACTTAGTAAATTTGCGTCCGATTATCCATTTGCAAGGGCGTTGGATTCTCGTTGGTGATATTGAGAAAGGCGGTGTGTTTGCTCAGATTATCGGCACACATCAGCTTCTATCTAAATCTGTGCAGGAGATGGGATTAGGGTTTATTGTTAACAAATTTCGCGGTGATTTACGGCTGTTTAATGACGCGGAGAAGTACTTTCGCGATCATATGCCGCATCTTTCCTATTTGGGAGTTCTTCCTTACGAGTCAGATTTGCAACCTGAGAGCGAAGACAGTTTATGCAGTGAAGCTGAAGCAAAAGGGAATGGCGCAAAGATTGCTTGGATTAGATTCCCACATTTATCTAATTCGCAGGATAGTCAACCTTGGCAATTGGATTTAGGAGTTAAAACCTATTGGGTGCAGATAGTTGCCGAACTAAACGATGCAAAAATAATTATCCTGCCAGGCAGTAAAAATACACTCAGTGATCTGCAATGGTTAAAAACCACAGGATTAGCAGCCGCAATTTTAGCAGCGCATAGGCGAGGTGTCCCGATCGTGGGTATTTGTGGCGGGTATCAGATGTTAGGGAAGTATTTGTGCGATCGCGAAGGTATCGCTGGGACTTTGGGAGATATGGAAGGATTAGGATTATTACCAATTAGTACCGAATTTATGGCGATAAAACAGGTGCGACAAGTGCAAGCAATTTGGAAAACAGATCAATCTGCTGACAAATGGATGACCTATGAAATCCATATGGGAGTGACAAAATTAATTGATTCAGAATTAATTGATTTAGATTCTAAACCTTTGCTGCAATTTGAGTGCGATCGCCAACTTTATGATGAGGGTTTACAAAGCGATCGAGAAGGCAATCGTGTATGGGGAAGCTATTTACATGGTCTATTTGAGTCTGCTCACGTTCGCCGTGCCTTAACTCAATTAGCAAATATTCCTGGACATTGTGCCTCTTCTATTTCTTGGCAAGATCATCAACAAAAGCTCTATCACGCTATGGCAGATTTACTAGAAGCAAATTTAGACCTCACGCACATTCGGCGTTATTTAGATATTTAAGTGCTGTCATAGGGTTAAGTTTGTTTCTAAGCCTTGAAGCGTGATATTTTAATTTCAGTCGCTTACACACTCAGTCCTTAACAACCATGCTGCTTGAAGTTGAAAATTTGACTGTTCGTTATGGCGATGCAGAGCCATCGGTCGATCGCGTTACTTTCCATTTGCAAGCAGGTGAGGCGCTGGGGCTAATTGGTGAAAGTGGCTGTGGTAAGTCAACAATTGGGCGATCGCTGATCAACCTATTACCCCAATCTGCCCATGTCGAAGGGACAATCTGTGTTGATGGCGAAGCGATCGCCGAACAAAAAGATGGTACATGGCGAGGTGAGAAGGTCGGCTTAATTTTCCAAGACCCAATGACGCGGCTCGATCCACTCATGAGTATCGAAGCTCATGGGTTAGAAGTATTAGCTTCTCATTATCCTAAACTCTCATCGCAATCTGCGAAGCAACGTGTCTATGATGCTCTCAGGTCAGTGCGAATCGATCCATCGCGAGCGCGGCAATATCCCCATGAATTTAGTGGCGGGATGCGGCAGAGGGTGGCGATCGCCCTCTCACTTCTGCTCAATCCAGTTTTGTTAATTGCGGACGAGCCGACCACTAGCCTCGATGTCACAGTTGCCACCGAGATACTCAAAGAGCTAACTTTACTCCGCAAAAGTCGCTCTATGGGCTTGTTGCTAGTCACCCATGATCTTGGCATGGTTGCCGAATATTGCGATCGCATTGCTGTTATGCATAATGGTGCGATCGTGGAGACTGGTGATGTCGAACAGATTTTCCATTCTCCACAACATCCTTATACGCAGAGCTTATTGGCTTCTGTTCTCCATTTTAATCCAGAAATTATCCCGTTACAGATTGAAGATGAAGCGGAATCTCAAGTAATAGAAAGCGTGGAGCCACAAGAACAGAATAGTGATGTATCTGAAACTGAAGAGCCGATAATATCAGCAATTATTAAGATCACCCAAAAACCAATACAGAGAGTGATTCTCTATGTCAATCAACTCAAAAAGCATTATGTCACGGGTGGGAATCTGTTGACGCGATTTGTCGATCCATCCATCGGTTTAGTCAAGGCGGTTGATGGAATTGATCTAGAAATATTCTCAGGAGAAACATTTGGCATCATCGGTGAGAGTGGCTCTGGTAAAAGCACAACTGGTCGAGCAATTTTGCAATTAATTAAGCCAGATTGCGGTTTGGTTCGGTTTAATGGTGTGGAACTGACCAAACTCAAAGGCGAACAAATGCGCCAAATGCGATCGCAAATGCAAATGATTTTCCAAGACCCGCGTGCTTGCTTCAATCCTTATATGACCGTATTCCGCAGCGTTGCCGATCCTTTGCTTATTCACAAGCTCGCTCCCAATCTGGAATCAGCACGCGAAAAAGTAGATGCGATTCTGCAAAAAGTCGGGCTTGATTCACAACTAGCTGAACGCTATCCTTCAGACTTGTCAGGAGGTCAATTGCAACGAGTAGCGATCGCCCGCGCCTTGATTACTAATCCTAAATTCATCATCTGTGATGAGCCAGTAAGTATGCTTGATGCTTCGATCCAGAGCCAAGTTTTGCAATTGATGCGCGATCTCAAACAAGAATTTAAACTAACTTATATATTTATTACTCATGACTTAGCAGTTGCTCAATTTTTTTGCGATCGCATTGCGGTGATGCGTAGAGGTAAAATCGTAGAGCAGGGACTTACTAATGCTGTGTTAACCAACCCACAGCATGAATACACTAAGACTTTGATTGCATCAATTCCGCGTATTCCTAAAACTCAATAAGTGCAAAGTTTTCGCAAAGTTTTCTTTGCACTTATTAAAATATTCCTAATTTGAAACTCGTTGAAATGCCTGATTTTGATTTAGACTCGCACTTCCTCAATCCCGATCGCTCTAATCTCGAAGCCATCCGTAAGCTTGGCTATGCTTTTGTTGATGCGATCGTGGACTCTGTTCTAGATACTCAAAACCAGCCTTTTGTTAAGGATAATTCCAATTTTGAGATCAATATTCCTGAACAGGGGAATGACCTTTGGGAATTATTAGAAGAAGTGAGATCGCAGGTATTGCCGCGTACTGTCAACTTCCACAATCCTCGCTATATGGGACATATGGATAGCGTCCCCGCCGCGATTACAATCTGGGCAGATGCGCTAGTTTCCGCAATTAATAACAATATGCTGAGTTACGAACTGGCTCCAGTATTTACGCAAATGGAAGCGCAACTCATGCAATGGTTCGGCAATCTTTTTGGAATGGGAACAGATTGTTTCGGCACACTCACCGCAGGCGGCAGCCTCGCAAATATTTCAGCGTTGATGCTCGCCAGAAACTGGAAACAGCCTCAAAGCAAAATTTTTGGCAATTCAAACAAGCTAGTTGCTTTTGTTTCTGATGCGGCGCATACTTCATTTGAGAAAGCGATGAATGTGATCGGGGTCGGTAAAGAGAACTTAGTGCGAGTACCCACTAATCAGCGTGGCGAAATCATTTTAAGTGAATTAGAATCTGCTATGCAAAAAACAATTAGGGAAGGTAAGCAACCCTTTTTTGTCGCCGCGATCGCAGGAACAACGGTTACAGGTGCAGTTGATCCGATTCAAGCCGTGGCAGAGATCGCTAAGCGTTATGAATGCTGGTTTCATATTGATGCGGCTTATGGTGGGGCGGGAATATTTACACCAAAGTTACAGCCGCTATTTCGGGGTTGTGAACTCGCCGATTCGCTGACCTTTAATCCTCAAAAATGGCTATGGGTGGCGCGTACATGTGCGATGCTACTCGTCAAAAACAAACAGCATTTAGTTGATGGTTTCGATGGCGAACTTCCATATATGGATGATCAAGCTCTAAACTTTGGCAATCTCAATTTGCAAGGAACTCGCCGTACTGATAGCCTAAAACTATGGATGGCTCTCAAAGCAATGGGAACTTCTGGCTGTCGTCATCTAGTCGAGCGATCGCTTGATCTATCTCACAATTTACAACAATGGGTCGAAGCTTCGACCGAGCTAGAGATTGTCTGCGAACCAACTTTAAATATTATCTGCCTCAAATCTAGTAATCCTAAAATCAGTAATGCGGCATTGCGGCAACAATGGATTGATGAAGGTAAATTATGGCTGTCGTTACCGCTTTGGAAAGGTGATCGCATTCTCAAAGCCGTAGTTTTACATCCTTATGCAGGCTAGCTCGCTCTCCCAAAGCACGACACAAACCAAAATTATTAACCACTATAATTTACAGTTAACAATAGGCGAGCGCCGATGCGCCGCCTATTATTAACTGTTAAACTTTGAGATATGTCATGCTCTGTCCGTTTTGTCAGCATACCGATAGCCGCGTTTTAGAATCTCGTTCGGCAGAGGCAGGCTATAGCATCAGGCGCAGGCGTGAATGTCTCAATTGTCAGCGCCGATTCACCACTTACGAGCGCATCGAATTTGTACCAATTACCATCCTAAAGCGTGATGGCGACAGCGAATCCTTCGATCGCTCTAAGCTTTTGCGAGGCATGATTCGCGCTTGTGAAAAAACAGGAGTATCGCAAACAACTCTAGAGTCAATCATCGATGAAATCGAAGCGCAACTACAATCGCGCGATCGCCATCAAGTCACTAGCGTTGAAATGGGCGAAATGGTTTTGCAATATTTGCAAGAAGTTAGCGAAGTTGCCTATGTAAGATTTGCCTCAGTATATAGACAGTTTCGCGGAGTGCGAGATTTTGCTGAGGCTCTAAATCACTTTGATGCAAAATAATCTCAGCAAAAAGAAAAGCGCACCGATAAGGTGCGCTTTTCTTTTTGCTGAGATTATTTTGTTTAGACTAAAGCCTTAGCTTTATCTACAATCGCCGTGAATGCTTGCGGATCAAGAATGGCAATCTGAGAAAGCATCTTCCGATTGATCTCAATATTTGCTTTCCTGAGCAACCCAGCAAACTTGCTGTAGCTCAAACCTTGTTGGCGAGATGCAGCATTAATACGGGTGATCCAGAGACTACGAAAATCGCGCTTCTTTTTGCGGCGATCGCGATAGGCATTACGCAGAGCTTTCATTACCTGCTGGTTAGCAGTGCGGAATAGCTTGGAGTGCGATCCGCGAAAGCCTTTGGCTAATTTTAGTACTTTGTTGCGGCGCTTCCTAGCTACGTTACCGCGTTTTACTCTCGTCATGGCAGTTCGTTGTTAATCGGTTTAGATTCAGTTATTTATTAGTTATTTATACTTTTAGCAATCAAGCTTGATTACTAGGCGTAAGGCATCATTGCGCTTACTCTGTCATTGTCGGTGTCATCAACTATCGCCATTTTACCCAACTTATTCTTGCGAACAGTAGACTTATGCTCTAGTAAATGATTGCGACCAGCGTGGCGGCGAGCGAACTTGCCGCTACCTGTCACCCTGAATCGCTTGGCGGCAGATTTACGAGTTTTTAGCTTAGGCACTTCTTTCTAGTCCAAATTTTTGACCTTTACGAGTGTACCATAGGTCAATGCGATACATTGCATTTGGCATAAAAGCATTTGGCATAAAATTCTATGACACAAATAACTCAGTATGGAATCTAGCTCAGAAATCAAGATTAAACGCCGCGTATTTATTAGTACAGGCGAGGTGTCAGGAGACTGGCATGGGGCAATTTTGATTGAGGCTCTGCATGAACGAGCCGCGCTCAAAGGGATTGAGTTAGAGATTGTTGGTCTCGGTGGCGATCGCATGGCTGCGGCTGGAGCGAAGCTGTTAGGCAATACGATCGGCATTGGTTCGATCGGGGCGCTGGAGGCGTTACCTTACATTTTGCCAACCCTGAGGGTGCAGGAAGATGCCAAAAAATGGTTAAAGAATTCACCGCCTGATGTGGCTGTGCTGATTGATTACATGATGCCCAATCAAGGAATGGGGTATTTTGCGAAGCGAGTTCTCAAAATCCCTGTGATTTATTACATTGCGCCTCAAGAATGGGTTTGGTCTTTTAATGACAAAAATACTAAGGCGATCGCAGTTTTTACCGATAAACTTCTAGCTATTTTTCCCCAAGAGGCGGTTTACTATGAGAAGCAAGGTACAAATGTGCAGTGGGTGGGACATCCATTTGTAGACTTGATGGCAAAAGTTCCTGATCGCACTAAAGCACGACAACAACTTGGCATCGGTGATGATGAACTTATCGTAACTCTATTACCAGCTTCACGCACTCAAGAACTCCGCTCGGTCATGCCGATTATTCTTAAAGCGGCGAAGATTATTCAAACCAAGCTTCCACACGTCAAATTTTGGCTGCCGCTATCTTTAGAACGTTATCGCCCTGAAGTTGAGAAGCTACTTGCGGAATATGATATCAAAGCGACGATTATTTCCGCGCAATCACAAATCGCAATTAGCGCGGCGGACTTGGTACTCAGCAAGTCGGGTACTGTCAATTTGGAGACGGCGTTATTAAATGTACCTCAAGTAATTTTGTATCGAGTCAGTGCAGTTACGGCTTGGATTGCCCGCTATATTGTCAAACTTAAGTTGCCATTTATTTCGCCTGTAAATTTGGTAAATATGGAAGCTGTAATTCCTGAATTTGTGCAAGATGATGCTGTTCCTGAAGCGATCGCCGAATGTGGTTTAGATTTATTGATCAATCCTCAAGCGAGACAAACTATGCTTGATGGCTACGCCAGAGTGAGAGCAAGCTTAGGTGAGAAAGGAGCAATTAATCGCGTTGCTGATTCGATAATTGATTACCTATAGATTTGAAGCTTTTACAGCAATTTCCTTTCAAACCCGCCACAACTAACAATATAAAACCCATTGCGGGGCTTCGCCCTGCGACCCTTTTTATGGCGGGTTTGAGCGCAAAGCGCTGTAAGTAGCTATAAAAACCCAAGAGAAGAATGGCGGCGCGAAG
>JAYTWB010000069.1:0-6044 GCA_043743655.1 Cyanobacteriota bacterium
CGATCGGCGAAAATTGCTGCTGCTGAGGCGATGATCCGCTCAGATAGATTAGAGGTATCACGACTAAGAGAGCAGGTTCGACTAGATGTAACCAATGCCTACTACGATCTCCAAGAAGCGTCGGAACAAGTACGAATTACTCAAGCAGCAACCCAAAACGCTCAAAAGAGTCTCACCGATGCTGAAGCTCTAGAAAAAGGGGGGAGAGTTCCTAAATATGACATTCTGAGATCAAAAGTTCAGCTTGCCAATGCCGAACAGGAACTTGTGCAAGCTCAGAGCGCTTTAGAAATTGCCCGTCGTCAACTATTGCCATTACTTGGGTTGGTGCAATCTATTGACTTTAACGCTTCCGATCCAGTGCAGCAGAGCGGACAATGGCAGCATTCCCTTGAAGACAGCATCATCCTTGCCTTTAAAAATCGCCCCGAACTAGAGCAGCAACTTTCACAGCGACAGATTAGCGAACAGCAAAGAATCGTTGCACTTAGTGAAACAATGCCCCAAATCGGTTTATTTGCCAATTATCAAATACGAGATAACCTGAGCGATCGCTTCAGAACTGTGGATGGTTATGCTGTTGGTGTGAGATTACGTTGGAATCTATTTGATGGTGGTGCAGCAAGATCAGGGGCGCAACAGGAGGAGGCAAATAAAGCGATCACCGAAACCCGTTTTGTTGATACGCGCAACCAAATTAGATTTCAAGTAGAACGAGCTTATAAAACCCTACAGGCAAATGCTAAAAATATTCAGACATCAGAGTTAGCCTTAAAACAAGCAAAAGAAGGGCTAGAAATTGCTCGTTTGCAATTTAGGTCAGAGGTAAATACACAACTTGATGTAATCATTGCCGAGAATGAACTTACCCGCGCAGAAGTAAATCGACTTAGAGCTATTCTCAATTACAATCGCGCTTTAGCGGCTCTGCAACGTTCAGTAGCTACCAAGAACTAATTGTAGAAGTAGAGGCGGCGAAAAGCGCCGCTTCTATTTTATAAATAATGCCATTGATTTGTAGTGATTTCATGACCATTTCATAATCTTCTATCAGAATAAAACATAACGCATAAAGCCCTATCAGAAATCAAAAGGAATTAAGAACTACCATCATGAAAAAACTAATTTATACCGCAGCATTGGTTCTAGCTTCCGTTGCATTTGTCCCTGCTGTCAAAGCGGATGGAAGATTCTCTCAGGCTGGTGTTAACCATCTAAATAGCGCTGTCGCTGATACAACCAACGCCCATGCCCTTTCAACTACTTACAGGTTTGAGGTACATGTTCTTCGACCTTCTCTCTCTGATTTATCAATTGATCTCCCTAATGACATTTCTGCTGGTGGTGTTGAAGTATTCGATCAAACTGGTCGCAAACTTGACACTACAAAATCAATCATTGACAAGAAAGTGGCGATCGCCTTTTCACAACCTGTTACATCAGGAACAGTCCTGAATGTTAAGCTATTAAACGTTTCCAGCCGTTGGAGACAAGGAGCAATCTGGCTATTTCCAATTTCTTCAGAGGGGCGACCTATGGAAATTGCAAGGATTCATACCTACGATTAATGGTGTATGAGATAATAACATCACTCTAGATATCCTGATTTGTAATCAGAATATCTAGAGTGTAAAGTGTGCTGAGAAGTTAATAACCATGAGGATTTTACTGGTAGAAGATGAGATTGACTTGGGGAATGCGATTCAGCGCAGCCTCAAGCAGGAGAAATATGTTGTTGACTGGGTACAAGATGGTAGAGAAGCTTGGAACTATCTAGATCGACAGCCAACAGAATATGGAGTAGCGATTTTGGATTGGATGTTGCCGCATCTTTCAGGATTAGAGCTATGTAAACGCCTACGCATGGATAAAAATCCGCTCCCTGTACTAATCCTCACGGCAAAAGATCGAATCGAAGATCGCGTAGAAGGACTAGACGCAGGAGCCGATGACTATTTAGTTAAACCCTTTGGAATGTTGGAACTATTGGCGCGACTGAGAGCATTACAAAGGCGATCGCCTCAGATTCAGCCCACCCAGTTAGCGATCGCTAATCTCGTTCTCGATTACAGCACCTCTACTATTACTTCTCAGGGAAAGAATGCTAGTTGCCAGAGCATTCAACTCACTGCTAAGGAGTTTCAGCTTTTGGAATACTTCATGCAACATCCCAATCAAATCTTGACCCGCGAGCAAATTATCAATCGTCTCTGGGAAATCCAAGCAGAACCAGAGAGTAACGTCGTCGCAGCCCAAATTCGTCTCTTACGTCGTCGCCTTGCCGAATATGGGCATGAAAAATTAATTGAAACTATCTATGGTCTAGGTTATCGTCTCAATGCTCCCCATGAATCAAAATAGGATCTTTTTTAAAGCAAGAATATCTCTCGCTCTGTGGTATGCGGGTGTGATGGGAGCAATTTTAGGCTTGTCTGGACTTGGTGCTTATCAGGTGATGGCTCATGCTCACTGGCAAGGCGTTGACCAAGAGTTAGCAGCAGTTTCTGGTAATCTCCATGACGCTTTGGAGCCAAATTTACAACAATCAGGGCAAATTGATGCAAATATACGCAAAGTTTTACCAAATCTTTGTATTACAGGTGAAAAATGCGAACAAGAGAGCGATCGCCATATTTTGGGAATTACTCGCCAAGAAGGTTATTACATCAGGCTGCTAGATCGTTCAGGACGAGTTATGGCAATAGTTGGTCGTCAATTGGAAGGAATTCCCTTTAGTCCTCAAGAAATGATTTGGCAAACATTAGAAGATGGGAGAGGAAATCGTTATCATCAAGTTTCGTTAATGCTAAAAAATAACCTTGGGCAGCCTTGGGGATATATGCAGTTAGGGCGATCGCTCCAAGATTATGACAAACATCTTGATGAATCAAAATTTGCCTTACTGACAGGATTACCGATCGCATTTTTATTAGTCAGCATTGCGAGCTGGTACTTGTCAGGCCGAGCCATGCGTCCAGTCTATGCTTCCTATCAACAAATTCAGCAATTCACTGCCGATGCCGCCCACGAGATTCGCACACCCCTCGCATCAATTCGGGCTACGGTCGAGTCTGTTCTATTAAGCGATATAGTTTCAGAACTAGAATCACGCGAAACTCTGCAAATTATTGATCGCCAGACCATTCGTCTCTCGCAGCTAGTCCAAGATTTGCTGATGTTGTCACGGATAGAAGTAGAAGCAATTCCTCTACAAAAACAATCATGCTGTCTCAACGATATCGTTAGCGACTTAATAGAAGAAGTTGCGGCGATCGCAATGCAATCAAAAATTGATCTCCGTCTGCAAGTTTTAGGCGATATTCCCATCTATATCCTTGGCAACGAAGAACAAATTTATCGCCTGATTTCTAATGTTCTTATTAATGCAATTCATTACACACAAGAACAGGGGAAAGTACAAATATTTTTGGAACAGAGCGATCGCATGGCGATTATCCGCATTCAGGACAATGGTATTGGCATCGCTGAAGACGATTTACCGCATATTTTTGATCGCTTCTATCGCGCCCATAGCGATCGCTCGCGTGCAACAGGTGGAACTGGGCTGGGGCTGGCGATTGCGATTGCGATCGCTAAGTCGCATCAGGGTAATATCCAAGTCAAAAGCGAACTTGGTAAAGGCAGCGCTTTTACAATTTCCTTGCCCAATATCAAGAACTAGAGACGATGCTTCGCGTCACCTCTAGTTCTTGATATTAAATTTCATGCTCATTTCATTTTCTTATGAAATACTTTATTTTGAATCAATTAATAACTTGTAACCTGCTTACAATTCATAATTATGTTATTCCACACTGCTAAACATCAAATCGCCGCAATTGTGTTGACGCTCACTGCGGCGACAAGTAGCGGCTTGACAGCTTGTACCGCAGCGAATAGCTCTACGCCTGTTGCTACTGTCACTGCAACTCAAACTATGAAGCCTGTAGAAAAGCAAGCGCAAATGCAGGGTATGGATCATCCAAGTTCCATGATGTCCAATCGCACATCTCATGATTCTATGGATTTAGGAGTGGCTGATGCAGAATATGACCTGCGGTTTATTGATGGCATGACACCGCATCACCAAGGTGCGATCGCGATGGCACAGGATGTTTTAAAAAATTCCCAGCGGTCTGAACTACGCAAGTTTGCTCAGGAAATCATCCAAGCTCAAGAGAAGGAAATCGCGCAGATGGCAGAATGGCGCAAAGCTTGGTATCCTAATGCGGGTGAAAAGTTGATGATGTGGCACTCAGAATCTAAGCATATGATGGCGATGACTTCTGAATATCGCAACAGCATGATGATGAATATGAATTTGGGAAGTGCTGACGACAAATTTGATTTGCGGTTTCTCGAAGCGATGACTCCCCACCATGAAGGTGCTTTAGCGATGGCAAAAGATGCGATCGCTAAGTCAAAACGCCCTGAAGTGAAAAAACTCGCTCAAGAGATTATTAGTTCGCAACAGGCTGAAATCGATCAAATGCAGCAATGGCGCAAAGCTTGGTACACAGGCAAATGATGAAAAGAATTTATAGCACTTGCTTGAGTCTAGTTCTATTAACTAATCCTGCGGCGGTATTTGCCCATGCAGGACATGGTGATGAGTTTAAAAATGACACTAATGCTCAACCGACTGAAGGAATTCAAGTTGACGCTAAGACAGCTCAGAGGATTGGCATTAAAATTGAATTTGTAGTTAAGAAGCCTTTGGCGATCGCCATTAAAGCTACAGGACAGATCGAACCCTTACCCAATGGTAAAGTCAAAGTAACTACTCCGATCAAAGGAACAATTGTCGCCTTATTGGTCGAACCAGGAGCAGTGGTTACAGCAGGGCAAGTAGTAGCGACATTATTGAGTTCGGAGCTAACTGATTTGCGGATAACTGCGCTAGAGAAACGAGCTGAATCTGGTGCAAGTGTTCAAGAGGCGATCGCTAATTTAGAATTTGCGAGACAGAACTATGCCAATCAGCAACGCATTGTCGAAGTTGAACTTAAACAAGCTGAAACCGAATTTAACATTGATCGAGAGCGCTATGAGCGCGATCGCGAACTACTTGCGAAAGGGGCGATCGCCCAACGCCAGTTACAAGAATCAGAGAACAAACTAGCGGCGGCTAAATCGAACTTATCCAGAGCTTCAGGTCGTTTACCACTTCTCGAAGCCGCCGCGCAAGTTAAAAAGTCGGAAGCTCTTCTTGAAGCATCTCAATCCAGAGTTGCGCTAAGTGGGGCAGCCTATGACTCGCGGCTGCGTCAATTAAATTCTGAGGCAGATCCTGATGGCATCGTCACAATCACGGCTCCAATTGCAGGCACGATCTCTGAGCGAGAAGCAACGATCGGCGAGTCCGTCGATACCGCAGGGAAGTCGATTATGACCATTGTAAATGACAACAAAGTTTTAGCGACAGCCAATATCTATGAAAAAGATATTAGTCGGGTGCGAATTGGGCAACAAGTAAATATCAAAGTAGCAGGGTTGCCACCAAATGTCACATTCCAAGGAAAAGTGACGACAATTGGGAAGGTAGTAGAAGGAGAAGCGCGTGTCATACCTGTTAAAGCTGAAATTGGGAATCTCAACGGTCAACTCAAGTCGGGAATGTTTGCGGAAATGCAAGTGATGACTGACAAAGTATCAACTCCTGTGCTTACGGTTCCGAGCATCGCAGTTGTGGAAGCACAAGGGAAAAAAGTAGTCTATGTACAGAATGGCAATAGTTTTCAGCCGACTGAAGTGAAGCTAGGGATTACTTCAGGGGACCTTGTTGAGGTAGAAAGTGGCTTATTTGAGGGCGATCAAATTGTGACTCAGGGCGCTCCACTTCTTTATGCTCAATCTTTGCGAGGCGATCCTAAAAAAGAATCAACAAAACCTAAAGAAGAAGAAAAAGCAGTTATTGCGAGTAATGCGATCGCCATGACTTGGTGGATGTTTCCCGCAGCAGGTGGAGTTATAGCCGTTTCTTTAGGTGCAGCATTTTGGCTAGGACGGCGCAGCAAACCAGAGATATTAGGTACTCACAGTTA
>JAYTWB010000070.1:0-4818 GCA_043743655.1 Cyanobacteriota bacterium
AAAATTAGGCGATCGCGCCATGAGTCAAAAGACTCACTCAGATTAGGAATTGCTTCGAGCAGAGCAGGTGGTAACTCATAGCGATCGCCTGTTTGGATCGGACGCACTCGTGACTGCTTGGCGCTGACTTGGTGAGCCGCCGTAACGATTTCGCCATGAGCATTTACCAAAATCGCGTTGCTATATTTGCCCATTACTTCTAAATAGAGATGCCACTGCACCTCGTCATCAGGACGCTTCGCAAATTGCAGATCGATCACACGCTCCCATGGACTCGTCAGTTTCACTGCTACCAGAGCATATCCTGCGACTTGATGCAGAATTTGTTGGCTAAAGGTAAACGTGTCAGGCTGTTTGGGAGGCGGCGGACACGAATGCAATCTAGCGGCTTGCGGATGCCAAGACAACAATAGCCATTGTTTTTTTTCTAAAGTTCGTAATTGTAAATGTAAGGTGTGGCGATCGCTCTGATGTACCTGCTCTAACCTCGCAGGCACACAAGCTTGATCTAGCTCATGAGTCAAAGCCACAAGGGTCGTCAGGTCAGCAGGTTGCATCGTTGTAATCTCATAAAATAGAGTGAGCGCAAAGCGCCCACTCTATTTTGGTTTTATGTTTTATTTATCAGGATCAAGGCGGGGACGAATTTGCTCAGCTTCAGGACAGTCATCAGACACCAACAGATCGCTAGAGTACATACCTGTTCTGGTCACTGATGACAATTTCTGAGTAACAGCGCCGATGCTCTCTAATCTGACCATTTCTTCCCAAGAGCAAACCTCGTCTTCATCGTCAGTTTCATAACGAATTGTGACCACGTCACCTTCAATATCTAGTATTCTGGCTCTCTCTAGCCAACGTCCCTGATCCCTCAGGAAAATCCAAACATCGCTCTTGGCTTCACAAAGTTGATATATTTTGCGATGTAGCATTCGCTTATGTCCTCAGGGTTACATAATTTTTAAGGTTAGAGCATACCGCAAAAGGTAAAAAGCTAACCGTTACTATTGTAAACGACTATACAAACATTTAAAAGGCAAACATTTAAGAGGCTCATTTAGCGCTGTGCCGAAAATCGATTATCTTATCAATTATCTTTGCGCTTTAAACTGAATGACCACACGGCGATTGAAAGCATTATCACTTACGGTACTGTTTTTACGCAGCGGGTGCAACCAAGATAAAGCTTCAAAAGTCACCTTGTAATTATTGTCCAATCCGCGATCGCGTAACAAACGTACCACTTCATTTGCTCTTGATTGTGATAGGTCGAGGTTATAGGCGTAGTCTCCTGTTTTATCTGCATGACCACTAACTTGAATAATTCCTTTGCGGTTCTGTATTTTCGTCCAGAAATCATCTATCTTACTTTCTTCTCCAGACATAAGTTGCGTTTCGTCAGAAGGAAAGAAGACGATCGCCTCTACGTCAGGATTGGAGATCGGCAGAATAGAAGTATTGCGATCGCTAGTTTTCTTTTGATTCAGAAAATTTATAGAATTACTGACCGCTATTTTTCTCGAAATATCGCTGACATTCTTATTGCTGACATTTGTGTTGAAGTTCTTGTTGTTTAAGTTCTTGTTAATGTTATTTGGGTTGTTATCTGAGTTAGTTGAGCTATTGGATAAATTGGAAATAGATTTATCAGATTTATTCTCGTTTTTATCAATAAGAATTGGTTTTGGTTTGAGTTCTGATTCTTTGATCACACTTGGCATCGTTTGATTTGGCATCGCTTGATTTTGTAACTTGTTATCATCCGATCGCTTAATCAAAATCCCGAAAGCGATCGCCGTACCAATAAATGCGGAACCGATCAGTAAGGCAGCTAACCATCTCCACCAAAGATTTTGGATAGGAGATTGATTAAGTTGAATATTTTGCTGATCAATATTTGATTGCTCAATTAATGCTACGGCTTGAACTTCAAAGTCAAATAGATTCTTCTTGGCTAAAGGCGCGATCGCTTTATCCAAAACAACAGATTGCTTAATGCGCTGATTAGCTACTTCTAGCTCAAACCATTGCGAATCATGGCGCATCACAAAATCAACTTTGGCAGGTAACCCATTGGGATAGGATTTAACACAAGTGCCTATGTCATCATAAATCGCTCCGTTTTCGGCAACAATCTCATTTTCATTGATCACTTCTGCAAAAATCTGCGAGAGATTACTCATTTCACTAGCAATTTTATAATCCCAAATATCAATATCTAAACCCGTATCAAAATCATCTAGTTCTTGTAACTGATAGCGATCAACATCATTACCAATCCCAATCAAAACTAATTTCAGATAATTTCTTTTACCAACTGCTATCTCTAAGGCAAGTTCTTTTGTATAGTTCTTTACCTGTTCTAGGTCGTCGATTCTGCCATCGGTCAAAAAGACATAGATACCGCGCTGTGCTTGGCTATCTTGATTTATAGCGTTTTGATTTATAGGATTTTGATTTGTGAAATGCGCGATCGCGGGTAATAGCTGAGTCGTTTTGCCAAGTTGAAAAGTTGCAGGGCCAGCGATCGCCAACTCCTGACAACTAGCAGCATCAAACTCACCCAAAGACTGAATCGCATCACCCTCTCCACATCCCCAATAAATTAACGAAGTCTTACCAGTTCTATCTAAACTGCCTGCCAAATAAGCCGCGAAATTCTGCACTAGAGGCTGTAAGACATTTTCAGTATAGCTAATCTCATAACCTCTCTCTTGCATCTCGACAAAAGCATCCTGTTGAATTCGGCGAATGGGTTCACCATCTTCGATAGAAGATCGCAACCGACCTTGTTTGATATAGCTAGTCAGCAGTTCAGGATCGACTCTCGCCTCGACTTTACGCCCGTAAGCCCGCTTCATTGACGCACTCGCATCTAGGGCTAACCCAGTTTGCCATCCTTCGGCAAAGCGTCCTTGTGGCTCCATCGCGATCGTGAACTGGATATGGCGTTCGGTGTTTTTCAATTCGGTTTTGACATTGACCTCACCAAACTCTGCCGCAACTAAATTAGCTGGCATCTGAAAGTTCTTTGTTTGAGGCTCCAATCTATTAATTTCAGGCTCATGCAGCATGGTATTTTTCACACAAAATCTACAACATCTTTCCATTGCTCAGAGAGATGCGGAATCCCTGAATCTTTGGGCAGAGCATCAGTGATGTCTTGAGTGACATTACCACCCGAAAACTCTAGAGTAAAGGCTGTCGAACCCACAGGCATCTTAAAGCGCATTAGTGCAGGAACTCCCAAGTTATACTCTTGGCAGACAGTTCCATCTTGATTGAGAATCCGTCCATAATGAGTGACGATTGTTTCCGCAGATACAAATTCTTTAAAAATCTGTTCCAAAATCTGAATATCATCGGCAACTTGATAATCCCAAAGATCAATCTCGCGATCGCCTGAATCTTTGATAAAACTGCCCTCAAACATATTGTCGAGTTCTTCGAGTTGTTTCTCATCGATCTCTTTGCCAACCCCGATTAATAGAAGTTTGATAAATGGTTTAGTATGATCGGCAATTTCTAGAGCATATTTAAAACAGAACTCTTTCACATCTTCGAGGTCTTCGATAATCCCATCGGTGATGATCAGGCAGATCGCCGCAGGTTGCTTGACCCCGATCGCAGGCGCATCTTGATATTTATTAATAAAATATCTTAGTGGTGGCAACAACTTAGTACCCGTTCCCCAAGAAATTGAAGGGCCAGCGATCGCTAGATGCTCGATATCTTCACCACTGAAGCTACCTATATCTTCGATGAGTTCACCTGCTGCGCCACAAGCCCAGTTGATCAAGTCCACCTTGCCTGTTGCCGCAAAATTGGCTAAGTACTTCACCATCACGCGTGCGACTGGCTCGACTACGTTGTGAGTAACGGCGGCGCTGGCAAAAAAGCTACTGACCACACCACTAATGCCATACATTTTTTTCATGGAAGCTGAGCCATCAAGGGCTAAGCCAACGCGTGCGCCTTCAATATCAGGAACCATCAGAATAGTTGCCACAATGTCAATTTCTCCGTTGTTTTGCGGATAAACGTTGACTTCGCCAAAGGGCTGAACGACACTTTTTAACTGCATACTCTGATTCTCTGTTAGTTCACATTTACTTCACATCAAAATATTAACGCATAGATACTTAACGAGTGCTTTGCGTCACTTTTAACTTTTTTGATTTTAGTGGCAGAATACGGTTAAAATCTTGCCCTAGCTTGTGGATATTTGGTGAACTGGATGCGCGATCGCCGCTATTGCTATACAAATTGGCGAATAACAAATTGGCAAATAATAGGCTTAATAGTTTTGGCGATCGCCATTTGTTGCGGCTTGGTGTTGGCTCAGGTTAAACCATCGCAGGCGCAATCGGTGCAAGAGTTACAGAACTATCAAAACTTTGTCGATCAACAGCGTCAAATCATTCAAAAACAACAAGAGCAGATTAAAGCGATCGCTAAACCTGCTCAGTCTCGTCTTGATGCACTCAGACGGAATGTCCGCGCCACCGATGCTCAGATACAAGACAATGAGAAAAAAATCCGTCAGGCAAGGACGCAACTGCAAACCCTCGGCGCAAAGTTGCAAGACCTAGAATACGACCTGAATAAAAAACGCGATGCAACCTCAGCGCGTCTGCGATATTTGCAAAGACAACAACTACAACGCTGGTGGATCACTCTGTTGAGCAGTCGTGATCTCAATCAATTTGCCGATCGCCGCCGTCAGATCGAACGGATTTATGATGGCGATCGCAAGTTACTTGTGGATTTAACCCAAAAGTCTGATCGAGCCGAGAAGCAGCGCAATCAAGTCGTAGC
>JAYTWB010000071.1:0-12429 GCA_043743655.1 Cyanobacteriota bacterium
GCAAAAGCCAAATTTTTACACCCTCAATAGCAAATCTGTCTTGAGAATTAACTCATCTTTACAAGCAGAAATAGATGTATCTCAAGCCATAAGACTCAAAGCAAATTTAAATTGTTGCTTTACAGGTGTAACACCCATTGGTCGAGGATTTGTTGTTTCCCTATCGCAAATGGAATCATGGAATAAGGCGAACAAAAATAACCACAAAGTAATTCGTCCTTTTCTTGAGGGTAATGACTTAGTAGAGAATCCATATACAGGACTAAAAAATTGGATTATTGACTTTAATGATATGAGTATTGAAGAAGCCAGTGCTTATATCCAGCCATTCCAATGGGTTAAATCGAAAGTTAAACCTGAAAGAGATTTGAACCGCCGACAAACTTATCAAACGTATTGGTGGCAACTAGGGGAAAAAAGACCCGCTATGCGTCAAGCTTTAGAATCACTCTCTCAATATTTTGCAGTTCCTCAGACCTCGAAATGGGCAATCTTTTTGCCTTGTTCTGGTGAGTGGTTGCCTAATGCGAGAACGCGGATTGTTGCTAGTGAAGATTTCTATGTTTTGGGGATTCTGACATCGAGATTACATCGGATATGGATGGAAGCCCAAATGTCTACCCTTGAAGATCGCATCAGTTACACACACAATTCCTGTTTTGAAACTTTCTCATTCCCGCAACTTTCTCCAAATATTTCAAAAAAGGCAAAACAAAATATTGAGAAAATCCGCGCCGCCATGCAAGAACTCCATCAATATCGCAGTCAACAAATGGAAAGCAAACAATGGGGCATCACTAAACTCTACAACGAATACTTCCACGAACCCGCCAGCCAACTTTATAAACTCCATGCCAGACTCGACAAATTCGTCATGCAAGCCTACGGCTTCAACGAAGATGACGACATCCTTAGCAAATTGCTAGAACTAAATATGCAGCTTGCCGAAAGAGAAAAACAGGGCTTACCAGTCATTAGCGCAAAGTTTTGATTGACTCGCGATCGCAGTTAGTTTTAGCCCAAGTGTGGCAACTCTTTAAAAATTATTACAACTACAATATGTAGTTTTGTATACTGATAAGTTGAATGGGATATAAAAAAGGTATTTAACAGCGTGAGTCAGCATCCCCTCGAGCAGCTAAATCGCTATGACAGCAAAGCCAATGCCGAATATTACGGTCGTCGCCCATGGCTAGCGATTAGTCGGATTTTTAAAATCATTTATTTTGCATTGAGCTTTGGTCTCGCCTTTGGCTGGGATGTTTTGACTGGCAACACCGCTAGTCAGCCCAGACTAGCTGAACAGTTGCGGCGGATCATCACTGCACTTGGTCCAACTTATATCAAGGTCGGACAAGCTCTATCGACCCGACCCGACTTAGTGCGTGTAGATTTCTTAGAAGAGCTAACCAAGCTCCAAGATCAATTACCACCATTTTCTAGCACACAGGCTTTCAAGATTATTGAGTCAGAGCTAGGCAAACCTATAAATACTGTCTATCGGACTATCTCAGAAGAGCCAGTCGCCGCGGCAAGTTTAGGACAGGTTTACAAAGCCACGCTCTATACAGGCGAAGAAGTCGCGGTGAAAGTCCAACGCCCAACTTTAGTGCCGACTTTAACTCTCGATTTATATATCATGCGTGGAGTTGCAGGATGGCTAGGTCCACTATTACCTCTCAATCTCGGTAATAGCCTCGAAGCGATCGTTGATGAGTTTGGCGTGAAATTATTTGAAGAAATCGATTACGTTCATGAGGCGACTAACGCTGAACGTTTTGCTGGTTATTTCAAAAATGATCCTGATGTTAAAGTTCCATCTATCTATCGCCAGTTCAGCACCCATCGAGTCCTCACTTTGGAATGGATAAATGGTATCAAGCTTACTGAAATTGACCAAATTAAATCCGCAGGACTAAATACCGATAACTTAGTCAGAATTGGTGTCATGTCTGGATTGCGTCAACTTCTCGAATTCGGTTTTTTTCATGCCGATCCTCACCCTGGCAATCTATTTGCGACCTATGACGGCAAGATGGCATATATCGATTTTGGGATGATGGATCAATTAGACCTCACCACCAAAGAGCAATTAGTTGATTCTGTTGTTCATTTGCTAAATAAGGATTATGACGAACTAGGACAAGACTATGTGCGACTTGGATTTTTACAGCCAGATATCGAGATGAAGCCGATCGTGAACGCACTCGAATCAGTACTGGGTGACATCATGTCTGAAAAAGTGAAAGATTTTAACTTTAAAGTCGTCACCGATCGCTTCTCGAAAGTGATGTATGACTATCCATTCTGTTTACCCGCTAAATTTGCGCTGATCATTCGCTCTGTAATTACCCAAGAAGGTGTGGCGCTGAGTCTCAATCCAGAATTTCAGATCGTGCAGGTCGCCTATCCCTATGTGGCAAGACGATTGCTCACTGATGAATCTGAGAGTTTGCGTCAACGTCTAGTCGGGATTCTGTTTAAAGACGATAAATTCCAATGGGCGCGCTTGGAGAACTTATTAGCGATCGCCAAATCTGATGGGGAGTTTGACATCGTTCCCACCGCAAGTATGGGCTTCAAGTTCTTAACCTCCAAAGATGGTGAATATATTCGCCGCCGTATTTTGCTGGCGCTCACCGAAGATAACCGCCTACATACCGAAGAAATCATGCGTATCTGGCAAATGATCGGCGCTGATCTTGAACCAGCTAAATTATGGGATATTGCAATGAAAACTCTAACTGGAGCAGTTCCTAAAGCGATTGCCGCCGCTCTACCCTTTGCCGCTTTTCAAAATATCAATAATTAATTTCATGAATCACAAACAATGGCGATCGCTTGCTCAAATACTTACCAATACATTTGTCAATACGTTTTTTATTGGCATAATTTGTCTTAGCTTAACCTTCACAAATATTTCACAGGTATTTGCAGCAACCGAGCCATCATCAAGTCAAATTGTGGATCGGTTTGAACTAATTAAAACCAAAATGGCAAAGTTACGATTTTGCTACAACGAAAGCTGTTTCTATCGCAACGTCACTAGCAAAATTTTTCCGCCCAATCAAATCAACCCTCACTATACCGCCATCATCTCTGCTGCCGTGGAGCGTCCATCCTCAAGTCCAGATTTAGCCGACTATCATTTTGTCTATGTGAATGATCTCTGGCAACTCACCAAAGGTGAAGAATTTACCGATGTCGCCGACTATGTATTTATAGGCGATCGCTACGAAATTTATAGCGTTCATAATAGCCACACCCTCCGAGGCAGTTTAGACAAAGCCAAAGATAATGGAGGTATTAAGTCTGGATATTTACCCCTATATTATGAAGTCCTGAATCGCGGTATTGAGATAATTAAATCAGACTAGAGAAAGCAAATAAGATACCTGCACACCACTAAAACTTAATATTTGTCAACAGTTTTATATAGGTAAAACACAAGCTTTTTCCAATGATATCTATAGGTATATGTAATAAGTTGACCATCCTCTAATCGAAATATGTAATAAATATTATATTTTTGCCGAAAAAATGTATTATTGATCACGTTGTGAGGAATGGTATTTCACATGTTTAAGGCTTCAAATCTAGTTACACCTATACTTATCTCCGCAGCCGTTGCTGCATCTGCTCTCATTAGCCCTAATGCTAATGCTGAAACACAAGCTTCTCCGAAGAGTGACAGCAAGGCAAATACATCTGATGTTGTTACCTCAGTAAGTGCCGACACACTCGTCCAACAAGCAGAATTGCGTCCTAGCTCGATCGCTCAAAACCTAACATCAGTATCGCAACTCAGCGATGTTAGATCAAATGACTGGGCTTTCATGGCATTGCAATCTCTCGTAGAACGCTACGGTTGCATCGCGGGCTACCCTGATCGTAGTTTCCGTGGCAAACAAGCAACCAGCCGCTACGAATTTGCTGCTGGTCTAAATGCTTGCCTAGACAAGATCAACGAAATCATCTCCGCAGGGCTAGCTGATAAAGTCGGCAAAGAAGACCTCGCCACTTTACAAAAACTTCAAGAAGAATTTGCAGCCGAACTCGCCACTCTTCGTGGTCGTGTCGATGCACTTGATGCTAAGACTGCCAAGCTCGAAGCTCAACAATTCTCCACCACCACCAAGCTACGCGGCGAAGCAATCTTCGGTCTCGCGGCGGCTTCTGATGGAGTTACTGGAAATACTAATGCTCTGAGCGGAAGCCCAACTGGTACGGACAGAACCAATGTCGTTTTCAACTATCGTGTTCGACTGAACTTGGATACCAGCTTTACTGGCAGGGACTTACTTAGAACTCGCCTACAAGCATCCAATTCAAACACAACTGGTAGATTTGATACTGCTTTGGGTGTAGCAAATGATACCCGTTTGTCTTATGAAAGTGGTACAGCAGCTAATAACTTTGAAATCAACCGCTTATACTACAAGTTCCCCATTGGCGATAGCTTTACGGCATACATCGCACCAATTGGTCAGACAGAAGATATCATCAATCCTCTGAATCCTCTTGAAAGCGATAGCCAAGGTACAATTTCTCGCTTTGGTCGTTTTAGCCCATTGATCCGCATCGCCTCAAATGGTGGTACTGGTCTGGCAGTTGCAGGTTTTGACTGGAAACTTTCTGATAAAATCAACTTTCAAGCTGCCTACAGCGCTGCTAATGCATCTCTAGCAACTGGTCAAGGTGGCGTGACTGGTGGTGATACTAAGATCGCTGTCCAGTTTGTTCTTAAGCCTGCTGACACTTTAACCTTTGGTGTTGGCTATGCAAATGCTTTCACGACTGGTGGTAGTCTTGGTGCAGGATTGAATTTGGATACTGTTCCTGTCTCGCCTCTTAGCACTCCTGCCCAAATTGCTGCCAATAATTTTAAGAGCAACACAGTTGTCGGTAGTGTGATTTGGGACATCACCAAGAAGTTCACCTTTAATGCTTGGGGTTCTTGGACTTTCATTGATGGTACTAATGGAGTTGGCGCAACTACATCGACAACTAATACCAGTTGGTTGGCTTCTATCTCTGGTAAAGACTTGTTTGCCGAGGGTGACTTAGCTGCCATTTCGTTCGGTCAGCCATTATTCACAACCAGTGCAAGCGGTTCCATTCCTGCTGGGTTCTTAGGCTTGACAAGTCCTAACACTCCTTATCAACTCGAAACTTTCTACCGCATTCCAGTTTCCAAAAACATCAGCATTACCCCTGGTGTATTTTTCGTATTTAATCAAGGCAGTAACAGTGCTAACGGAACTGCAACTGTTGCTGTAATTCGCACCACTTTCTCATTCTAGAAGTTCTTTCTATAAAAACAATAAAAGAAAAGGCTCGCTTAGCGAGCCTTTTCTTTTATTGAAAAGCGATATATCCAAAAAAAAAGAGGTCACTTCGTGACCTCTTTTTTTGTTTGTCCTTTCTACCGTTTCGAGTATTGAGGAGCTTTACGCGCCTTCTTGAGACCATACTTCTTACGTTCCTTACAACGAGGATCGCGAGTCATATAGCCTTCGACTTTGAGAGGTTTGCGATTTTCTGGAGCGAGTTCACACAATGCACGGGCAACACCCAAGCGAATAGCATCAGCTTGACCTGTAACACCGCCGCCATGAGCATTGACCAAAACATCATATTCATTTTCCAAGCCTAAAGTTTCCAGAGGAGCTTTAACGCCCGAAATGTAGCTAGGATTGAACTGCAAATAGAGATCGCCAGGTTTGCCATTGATCACGATTTTGCCTTCACCAGGCACGAGACGTACTCGCGCGATCGCCTTTTTACGACGACCAGTACCCCAGTAAACAGCGCGATTAGAACGTTCAGTATCTGACATTGGTTATTTCTCCTACTTCTGCGATGGAATGGTTTTGATTACCAAAGTTTCGGGCTGCTGAGCCTCATGAGGATGATTTGCACCCTTATAAACCTTGAGCTTAGTGAAAAGCTGACGACCGAGAGTATTCTTTGGCAACATACCTTTGATGGCGTGTTCGAGAATACGTTCGGGAACGCGAGCAATTACTTTGTCAAATGTCTCTTCCTTCATCCCACCAGGACGACCAGAATGTCGCCTGTATAGTTTTTGGGTAGATTTTTTACCAGTTACAGCAATCTTTTCGGCGTTGATGACAACAACGAAATCGCCAGTATCGAGGTGAGGCGTATAGATGGGCTTATTTTTGCCACGCAGAATGATCGCGATCGCACTAGCAAGCCGTCCGAGGCGCTGACCTTCCGCGTCAATAACATACCATTTGCGATCAGGATCGCTTGGTAAGTAGCTTTTATTAGGAGTGAGTGTAGTTGTAGTCATTAGTTTCTCTACAAGCGAGATTTATCTATCAAGTTTTTTCTATCAAATTTAGCGAACTCAGCAAATAGGTTATCGGCATAGCCGATCGCTAATAAGCAAAGTCCTTGAGGCGGAGCAGCATATTTAACTTCGATACGGCGCTTTTGCTGCCATCTGTTGGTAAAGTCTGCGACTGTAAGACGCGATCGCCCCACTTCGACTAACTGCCCCAACAACAAACGAATCATGCCGTATAAAAATCCACTAGCCTGAACTTCCACATGAACAAAATCACCGTCTCGCCAACATAATGCCTCTTGAACTTCAAGACGACTATGGAGACGGCTGGAACCTGCCCTCTGGAACGCTGCCATGTCCTGCTCGCCTAACATGGGTTGCAAAGCTTGATGGATCAAGTGTTCGTCAAGGTGATCGAGGTAGTAGTGCCAGCTAAACTGTTTTACAAATAAATTCGGAATTGCCGCCGTGTAAATCGTGTAACGATAACGCCGCCATCTTGCCGAAAATCTCGCGTGCCAGTCATTAGCAACTTCTGTCGATCCGCAGATCAAGATGTCTTTGGGCAGATAAGCATTTAGCACTTTTGCCCAACGATGGGGAGGAATCATGCTAGTCGTATCAAAATGTGCTACCTGAGCCGCAGCATGAACGCCTGTATCAGTTCGACCTGCACTATGCAAAACGGTTGATTTTCCGCAAATCTTAGCGATTGCTTCTTCAATCGTTTGTTGCACACTAAGATGATTTGGCTGTCTTTGCCATCCGTAAAAGTCGGTACCTAGGTATTGAATAACTAAAGCAACACGACGGGTTGACTCCGAATCAGCAGCAAACATCTTTGGATACGCCTCTGGATAAGCATTTATTTATACGAGTTGCAAGATTGCCATTTCGGCATTGTCACCACGACGGCTGACCGTGCGGATAATGCGAGTATAGCCACCACTGCGTTCAGCATAACGGTCTTTAGCTTGGGTAAACAATAAGTCAACCAAGGTAGTTACACGTTCTTCTTCAGGTAGTAGTGCTTGTTTAGTCTTAGTCATCGGGCGATCGCTTACGGGTTCACCGTCTTTGACCGAGATGTCATATAGATAGGCGATTGCTTGACGGCGAGCGTGCAACGAACCATTCTTAGCAAGAGTGATCATGTGATCCGCAGTGGTGCGAACAGCATCAGCTTTTGCTCTAGTGGTTTTGATTTCGCCTCTGAGGATTAACTCAGTCGTCAAAGCCCGTAGGAGAGCTTTTCGCTGATCAGCAGCTTTATTTAGCTGGGGTGTTTTACAACGGTGGCGCATAAGGGTGTACTTAGATAAATATAAAACTCTTTACAGAGCTTGTTTACATAACTTTAGAAGCTTTGGACTCAGTCAAGGTCAAGCCAAGATGCTGTTTAAGGGCATCCATAACTTCCTCAGCCGACTTTTGACCAAAGTTTTTGATTTCCAGTAGATCGTCTTGAGTGTATTCCAGCAAATCAGCGACAGTGTTAATCTGTGCGCGTTTGAGACAGTTATAAGCTCTGACCGACAGTTGTAGCTCTTCGATATGAATTTGCTTGGTCTCATCCTGCTCGTCACGCTCTTGAGGCAATGTCGGTGCAAGAGTGATTTCTTGCAAGGGTGAGAACAAATTCACTAAGACACTAGCCGCTTGGCTGAGTGCTTCTTGAGGTGTAATGCTGCCATTTGTCCAAATATCGATTAGGAGACTCTCTTTGTTGATCGCATCACCGATCCGAGCATCCTTAATTTCATATTTGACCTTACGCACAGGCATAAACACAGCATCAATCTTGAGTGTGTCAATCGGAGAACTGTGGTCTTCTTTAGAACGGTCTACCGAACGATAACCTTTACCACGCTCAATCGTCAGTTCCATCTCCAGAGTTGCGCCTTCACTAAGAGTGGCAATGTACTGGTTAGGATTAACAATCTCGATGTCAGATGGCAAGGAATGAAAACTGGTCGCCATGACTAGCTTTGGACCGCGCTCTACCAACCGAATGATTTGGGGTACTGAGCTATAAGACTTCAGTACCAATTCTTTGAGATTGAGCATCAAGTCCAATACGTCTTCCCGCACACCTGGAATTGTCGCAAACTCGTGGTTGACACCAGCGATGCGAACAGCAGTGACAGCCGCACCCTCAAGATTGGAGAGCAATACCCGTCTGAGCGCATTTCCAATGGTAATGCCTTGCCCCCGGTCTAGTGGCTCCAGTACAAATTGGCTGTACTGGCTATTGTCTTTTTCTGTGTGGGATGCAACGCACTCAACCTGAAACTGTGCCATATTTGTACCGACTTAGTCTGCAAGAGTAAACGAAAATCAAAGGGGAAATTGGAGAATAAAATCAAAGGAAGAGATCACCATTTGGCGATCGCTTGCTCAGCAAATAGAACTAGACGCGTCTACGCTTAGGAGGACGGCAACCATTGTGAGGAATTGGCGTGATGTCACGAATCAGGGTAATTTCTAGACCAGCAGCTTGTAAAGCTCTGACTGCGGTTTCACGACCTGATCCAGGACCTGTAACCATCACTTCGACTTGACGCATTCCTTGTTCCATCGCTCTTCTGGCGGCAGATTCTGCGGCAGTTTGGGCTGCAAATGGAGTACCTTTCTTCGCGCCTTTAAAGCCACTTGCACCTGCTGAAGACCAAGAGATGACATCACCTACGGTGTCAGCGATCGTGACAATTGTGTTGTTAAAAGTAGACTGGATATACGCGACCCCATTGGGGACGTTACGCTTATTTTTGCGTGCGCCAGTTCTACGAGTTGTTTGACGAGCCATTGTTTCGTATTAATCCTTACTTACTTCTTACCTGGAGCTTTCTTCTTACCTGCGACTGTGCGACGACCGCCACGGCGTGTACGCGCATTGGTGCGAGTACGTTGTCCACGGACAGGAAGACCCATACGATGTCTACGACCTCGGTAGCAACCGATGTCTACTAGGCGTTTGATACTTAAACCTTCAAGACGACGCAGATCGCCTTCTACTTGAAAGTTGGATTCTACCTCTTGGCGTAAAGTCGTTACTTCAGGATCAGTAAGCTCTTTAACCCGCGTGTCTGGGTTTATTTTGGTAGCTGCTAAGATTTTTTTGGCGCTAGTCAGACCGATACCGTATATATACGTCAGTCCTATTTCGATGCGCTTGTCACGCGGAAGGTCAACTCCTGCAATGCGAGCCACTATAAGTCTCCCAATTTGTTGTCAGTTTTCGATTTTATGTTAAATGGCTGTACAACACAATCTTCGTGAGAGCGCGCTTCTCATGCAGTGGGTTATCTACAATCGGCAGGAGCAAATTACGAAGAAGGCATATTTTACAGCGAACTCTATAATATATTGACAATGGTAACTTCTGTCAATATTTCTTAATTTTTTTGTTAATTTCTTTTGTGAAACTAACGATCGCTAAGAGTATTTTTCGATTGCTTTAGCGTTGATTTACTAATTATCGCGATCGCTTTCTAAAGCGGCAAAGCCAGAGATAGGTCGGTAAGTATAGCTAGCGATCGCTGGGACGCTGGCAGATGTTTGCGGACGCGATATTTTCATGATGTCTTCTTTGATTGCTTCGAGATCAACATAGCGATCGGCAACATTAATCAAATGGTCGCTAGTCATCGAACGCAGGCTGACAACTTCGACTCGTACACCGCGATAGCTGGCTGCGTCGACTGCATAGGCAAGATCGCCATCGCCACTAACTAATACAGCCGTGTCATAAGAGCCAATCAGCGCCATCATGTCTACAGCGATTTCGACATCAAGGTTAGCTTTTTTAGAGCCATCGGGTAGCTGGACAAGCTCTTTAGAAATGACCCGATAACCATTGCGGCGCATCCACAATAGGAATCCTTGCTGTTTTTCGTTAGTGCGATCAACACCTGTATAGAAGAAAGCCCGCAACAAGCGAGAGCCATCCGTAAGGCACAAGAGCAACTTGGTATAGTCGATTTCGATACCTAATTGCAAAGCGGCATAGAAGAGGTTAGAGCCATCAATGAATATGGCAACACGTCCCCGATTTTCTAAAATTTGGTCTGGTTTAAACCCAGAATCTTGCTCAAAAGGTAGCATGTTTTTGCCTATAGAACGTTTATTATCGAGCGATGTGGGATGAAGTTTTGGTATTAGCATTGATCCTTGAAACCGTCCTAAGTGTTTACCCAATTCAGAAGAATCTCTTAAAACTCTTTATTAAACTGACGCATAGCTTTTTTGAAGCTCGCGTTGGACGTTAAAAGCAATCTTTAAAAGCAGAAATGGACTTATCCCAAGACCATTCAAAAAAGCAAATTTTAAAATAAATTTTAATTAGGTTAAAGAATATAGAGTGATTTTTTATAAAAAAGCTGTAAAAACAATTGATTTATTGCTACAGCTTAATTCTAACTATACACTATAAGTAAATATACTCAGAGAGGTAGATTTTAGTATTTGTTACAGCTAAAAAATACTAGGAGCAGAAGAACATAATTATCGTGATTTAACTATGTTCAATGCGCTGAAAGATCGGAGTTGGTGTTGATAGGGGCTGACCTACTTGTAGCATTCCCCAATTTGTATGACTCCAATCAGGAGGGGATGTTTCATCAAAAGATAAACCTAGTTGTTGATAAACGCTAATAGCCAAGCTGGGTGTAATCGGGGACAGTAAATAAATAGCAATTCGTACTGATTCGAGTAATACATATAAAGTTTCATTAACCTCTTTTTGTTTACCTGCTTTGAACAGCTTCCAGGGCGTAGTTTCGTCAATTAATTTGTTGCAGTTCCAGATCAATTCGAGGATTTTCTCGCAAGCAGCCCGAAAGTTGAGATTTTGATAGTCAGTAGCTACGCGATCGCCTAAAGCTGTGGCTTGCTCGATCAATGGACGCAATAAGTCTGAGACTTCATGGCGATCGCTAGCATCGTATTCAGGAATAGCCTGTTGGCAATATTTACCAACCATGCCGAGGGTGCGGTTGAGTAAATTGCCGAGGCTATTTGCGAGGTCAGCATTGGCGATCGCGATAAATCTTTCTTCGTTAAAGTCTCCATCGCGACCAAATTCGATTTCTCTTAAGAAGTAATAGCGCAAGGCATCTGCACCAAAGCGATCAACGAGATCGTAAGGATCAATGGTGTTGCCCAGAGTTTTCCCCATCTTCAAACCGTCTTTTGTTAACAAACCATGACCGAATACACGTTTTGGCAAAGCTAATCCCGCAGACATGAGCATCGCTGGCCAGTAAATCGCATGGAATCTTAATATATCTTTACCAATGATGTGAAGATTGAAGGGATACCACTTTTTGAGAGCGTTTTCGAGAGTTGGTGCATCATCAGGATCGAGCAAGGCGGTAACGTAGCCTAGCAGAGCATCAAACCAAACATAAATGGTATGAGTGGGATCGGTGGGAATCGGGAACCCCCAATCGAGATTTACGCGAGATATCGAAAAATCTTGCAAGCCTTGTTTCATAAAGCCAAGAACTTCATTGCGGCGACTTTCGGGTTGGATGAAGTTAGGATTAGCGATATGAAATTGGTCAAGTGCGTTTTGATATTTAGATAGCCTAAAGAAATAATTTGGTTCATCGCGCCACTCACAAACGACATTAGTGTGGATCGGACAGTGATGGCTTTCGGGGAGTTCGCGTTCTTCTTTAAATTCTTCGCAAGCAACGCAATACCAACCTTTTTGCTGATTTAAATAAATATCACCTGCGTCATAAACTCGTTGAAAAAATTCGTTAACGATCGCTTGATGCTTAGGAGCAGTTGTCCGAGTAAAGCGATCAAAGCGAATATTAAATTTTTCCCAGAGTGAATAAAATTCGGCGACAGTGCGATCGCAATGTTCTTGAGGCGATAAGTTATTCTTCTCGGCAGTGCGCTGAATTTTTTGTCCATGCTCATCTGTACCCGTCACAAACATGACAGGGTGTCCCTTCATCCGATAGAACCTTGCCAAAGCATCGGCAGCAATCGTGGGGTAAGCGCTACCGATGTGGGGACGATCGTTGACATAAAAAAGTGGGGTAGTTAGGACGATCGGTTCTAGGGAGTTTGATTCTAGTGTGTTTGATTCTAGGGACATT
>JAYTWB010000072.1:0-7989 GCA_043743655.1 Cyanobacteriota bacterium
TTTGAAAGTGCCGCTTCGCGGCACTTTCAAAGATTTCTTTGGATTTTATTTATTTTAAAAATTCCGCGATTTTATTTGCATCTTGGAGGCTTCGCTTGATGCAGTCACCGAGAGCAACACCACCGATAAAATTAGCACTGATATATAGCCCTTGAGATTTTTGGAGTTCTATCTCAATTGTGGCAAGACGCTGCAAATGTCCAATTTCATATTGTGGAATCGCTTTGTCCCAAACATGCACAGCGATCTTCTTAGGTTCCACTTTCGTCTCAGGACGGAGGATTGTTCTTTTCAGGTCTTGATGCACAGCTTGGATTATTTCTGGTTCTGAAAGCTTAGCCAGAGCAGGATCGAGCGTACCACCGATAAAGTTAAGTAATAATTGCCAACCTTCAGGTGCGCGTCCAGCAAATAAACTGGATGACCAGATTGTGCCTAGAGTTCGCACGCCTTGAGTGCGCGGAATTAGATTGCCAAAACCTTTCATGTCATAGGCAAATTCGCTCTTAGGATATGCCAGCACCACGCAAGCAACGGTCGGATAAAATATCTCGCTCAGGGCTTGGCTAGCGTTTGGCAAATAATTTTCTAATAGCTTAGCGGAGACATAGGCAGGTGTGGTGAGAACCACCGATCGCGCTGTCACCACCTCTTCACCCGTTGGTGTATCAAAACTGGCTGTATAGATATCACCTTGCTTGTGTAGCGATCGCAGAGTCCATTGCTGCTTAACTGGTGTACCTTGCGCCCTTAACTTAGCAGCGATCGCTTCAGGCAACATTTTGATACCTTGTCGAAAAGAGCCAAGTTCTCCAGATTTAGTTTTGGGAATATTGGGATCGCTGGTCTGCTTAGCTTTGCGCTCTTTGCTTGACAATATAGCCCCTGCAAGTAAACCTCCATAAGTTTCTAGTCGGGCAATTTTAGAAAAGGCAGCGCTAGCACTGAGCCGCTTGGGATCGCCTGCATATACACCAGAGATAAAAGGAGCCACTAAGCGCTCAACAGCTTGTTTCCCTAACAAGCGCGTAAAGAATTGATCGACAGATTCTTCACCCGCCATCGCAGGACGCGCAAAGCCGATCGCACCTAAAGCTAAACGAATTTTGCCGCCCCAAGTCAAGACTTTAGTCGCGATCGCACTCGGGGGACTCATCGGCAGCGCATTTAACTTGCCATTGAGAAACACAAATCGTGGTAGTTTGCCATCGGCTAGTACCAATTCATCTCTAAGCCCAACATCGACCGCTAGACGCATTAGTTCAGGCGCAGGCTGGAAACTATTCGGTCCCTCTTCCCAGAGATAGCCTTGATCATTGCTAGCAGTTGTAATTGCACCCCCCACTCGATCCTGCGCCTCGGCAACCAAGACGTGGCGTTGTTTAACGATCGCCAGTTCATGAGCGATCGCTAATCCTGAAATTCCTGCCCCAACGACAAGAACATCTAATGGTTGCTTAGCTTCAGTTGCTTGAAAGGTGGTCATAGCTTGAGAGGTTTAAGACAATTAATCAATTCACAGTTTAATTGAAAATTGGGTTGAAAATTGATTTACAGCGCTTTGCGCTCAAACCCGCCACAAGAAGGGTCGCAGGGCGAAGCCCCGCAATGGGTTTTATATTGTTAATTGTGGCGGGTTTGAAAGAAAATTGCTGTAAGCTCTAAATCGAGTGTTGGAATAAAGCGTTTAAGTACACTTTAGCGGTGCTGCGATAACTATGTGACCCAGTTAGAGATGTGCCAACGCGATCGCTGCCACCGTTTTGTAACAAGAACAAAGATAACGCTGCCGCAAATACACGATCCTGATCCCAATCAGGGTGTGACTCTAAATAACTTTTGAGGGTTTCGTGCAGTTCTTCAGGAATTTCGGCAAGGATGCTGACAGTCGTATTCATGCTGAAGCCTCAAATTTTAAACAAATCTAATCAGAATATTGCAACCATTTTTATTAGGTTGGGACTTAATTGTGGGGGTAACTAGCGGTTCTTGTCAACGTAACGAAAAGTTAAGAGTAAGTGACAAATAGATAAAGTGGCTTCGAGAGAATAAGGGTTTGAAGCTATTTTTAGTTACATATCTTCACAATAATCGCCTTTCAAAAAGTTTCCCCAATGGAAATACCCTGCATATTAACAAATCCTTAACCAGCAAGGCAAAGACATTTTATCTGTCCAAATCACCTGTGGAAAAACCCCGATAATCTGTGGAGAAACACCTTATATCTGTGGAAAACCTTGTGGAAAACTTTGAGTCTATCAAGTTAAAAAATATTTTTTAAACCAAGAGAAAAGATCACTTTGCGACCTTTCTTTATCCTTCATTCAGCCAATTTTCAGGAACAATTACTAATGTTGTGCCTTCTCGTCTTAAAACTATGACTCGTTGTTGTGAGGCGATCGCCATCTGCGGATCATCACATCGAGCTTTCCATGAAACTCCTTCATGCTGAACTCGCCCAGTTTGTCCTGCTAAAATTTCTGTAAGCGTTATCCCTTCACTGGCTTCTCTAAGTTGATACGAATCTTTAGGAATAAATCGGCGTGAAAACCTCACCAATATTGCTGATATCAACATCCAAGCGAGGATTTGTAGTGCAGGAATGGGAAAGATAAGCGCGATCGCCGCGACAAATATCGCCGCTAATCCCATTGCTCCAGCGATCAAAAATGTGGGCAATGACACGAGCATCTCGATCGCGCACAAAACAATCCCAATAATTAACCAGACTTGACTGGGTGGTAGATTCATTGATTGTTTGGCTCGATCGCATTATCAGGATTGAGAACAGTACTGTGAATCTCTAGTACATCAGGTTTACCAATCGTGCTATTAGGTTTAGGGCTATTGATTTTCACTTTTTGCGAGTCCAGCGATTTCTCACGATTAACGCGATCATTTGGGGTCAGTTTAATGATCTTAGTACGAGCAACTTCCACAGATGTTGTTGGCTCACTAGCACGCGATTCATTAGGGCGAGACTCACTGGCGGTCGATGTGATATCGAGATTGGGAGCCGTGGAGAGTAAACCACCCAAGCCATTGATCAAATTACGAATGTTGCTGCGAAGCTTAGGATCACCTGTTAATTCATCGAGATCGGCGGTGATTTTCTTCGCATTCGCAAAAGTAGCTCGCGCTGAGTCAAGGGTTTCTCGCAGTGAGGCAACCGTGGCAGGATCATTGAGCTGACTTGATGCTTTGCGAAGATTTGCTGATGTCTCAGCGGCATTTTCGGAAAGTTTTTGCAGATTTTCGATAAATTTACCATCGCTCAATAGCGGTTTGGCACTAGCCAGTAGCGATCGCGCTTCTCTAGAAGTTGCCGAAATCCCATCCAGAGTTTGGGCTAATTTCTCACGATTCATCTCAATCAAATCTTGAGCGCTATTGGCGACATTACCAACTTTAGCCGCTGCCCCATTGATTGCATCAGCTGTGTCTCCAAACTTAGTGATTTGAGTCTCAAAGCTGCCAACTAACCGATTAGCCGAATCGGTCAACTTTTGGATGCTCCGTGCCGTAGTTCTTGCCGCAAGGAGAGTCTCATTGAGATTATCGACTAAATTCTGATCATTGATTTTGCGTAAAGTAGCACTCGAATCCTTCAGCAAAGCGACAAAACTTACACCCTGAGAGCCGATGATTTCACTTCCCTGACAAATGATCAACTCGCGATCGCAGTCTTTGGCTAAAGGGTTCAGTCGAGAGTCAATCGCTAATTTATCCTTCGGCGGAAAAATATCAATATTGGTATTACCCAAGAAACCACTTTGATTAGTTTCCGCAACTGATTGCTTTGGAATAATTAGTCTTGAGTTTTCAATGCTGACCTGCACATCAACGCCTTCAGTTTGAGCCGTTAGTGAAGTTACGCGTCCCACTTCCACACCACGAAACCGAACAACTGAGCCAGTATTTAACCCACTGGCATCAGGCATTTTAATCATGAAAGTAAACTTGGAACTATTTAGTTGCAAACCGCGCAGCCACAATAATGCGCCTCCAAGAGCAACCACTCCCCCGATGATAAATAAGCCAAGCGCACCATCGCGTAATGTTTTTCGCTGCACAAGCCTCATACCTCCTTAGTCAAAAGTTGAATCGGACCTTCAGTACTGCCACTAAAAAATTGTTTGACATACGGATTGTCAGCCGTATCAATTGTACTCACGTTTCCTGCATAGCGCACCGATCCGCGATAAAGCATAATCAAGCGATCGGCAGTGCGGCGAATCGTGCTGTCTTGATGGGTGACGACAATATAACTATCGCAAACTTGCTGTTCTCGGAGCGATCGCATCAAATCCTCAATAATCGTTGAAGCGACAGGATCAAGCCCTGCGGTCGGTTCATCATAGAGCAGCACTTTTTTAGTTTTAGTTTTAGTGGTCGGATCATCCATAATCGCCCGCGCAAAACTCACTCGCTTTCGCATCCCCCCTGATAATTCGCTAGGATAGCGATCGCCGATATTTTCTAGCCCAACTAGCGCCAGTTTATGTTCAACAAGTCGATAGATCTCGCGCCTTGATAAACGTGAATGTTCAAATAGCGAGAAACCAATATTTTCAGCAACTGTGAGTGAGTCAAATAACGCTGCATTTTGGAACACCATCCCGATGCTCAGACCATAACTCGCCTCTTGAATATCTTCACTCTCAACCAAGTTGCCATTAATATAAACTTCTCCTGCGTCAGTGGCAATCAATCCACAAATAAGCCGCAAAATCGTTGATTTGCCCGTACCCGAAGGACCAATTATGGCGATCGCTTCGCCCGTATGCACAGTCAGATCGACACCATCTAGGACTGAGTTAGTGCCGAAGCTTTTATAAACCCCACGCAGTTCTAGCAACGGTGTAACCACATTGCGATTATGTCTAGTGACTGATGTCATATTTTCAACCGATCAATTCAGGGAAGCCAATCAGGATCGAGAATTTTGTCAATACTATAAGGACAGGTTTCAGAAAGCAGCGTAGGTGATAATTTAGATTTACGCAGAGCATTTTTTCTAGCTTTTTGGTAAATCTTATCGCTGACAGCTAGTAAGTGGTTATAAAGGACTTTTGATTCGAGTAACAGGTCTAGCTCTAATCTAAAGTTATCGATTTCCTTTTCCCATCCTTTCCCCGACCACTCCTTTTCGACTTGCCAATAATCATAAATTAAAAGGTGGATTAATAGTTTTAGCAGATAACTTTCTACTTTATGTTTTTGTTCTCTACCCAAGTCTGCTATTTCCTCAATTAAATGCTCCCAATCCAGAGATTCTAGATCGTGGTTAAGGAGTTGTTGAAGGGTGATATCTAACCACTCAACATAATCTTGTTCATAAATAGATGGAGCGAGAGATAAAATAGCCATCAGCAATCTTCTTTTTCTTGTTGCTGAAATTTTAGCATAAAAAAGGAAAAGCATCGCAACGCGCCGCTTTTCCTTTTTTATGGCTTTACTTTATGGTTCTAAATGGTTCTAAATTAACCAAATCTGCCGCTAATGTATTCCTCTGTTGCGGTTTGCTTAGGGCTGCTGAAAATTACCGATGTGCGATCAATCTCCACTAATTTCCCTGTGCGCTTGCCAGTATCGCTGAGTTCAGTATTAAAGAACGCAGTCATATCAGCTGATCGCGAAGCTTGTTGCATATTGTGAGTCACAATTACCAGCGTGAACTTTTGCTTGAGTTCTTGCATGAGTTCCTCAATGCGAAGAGTCGAAATCGGGTCAAGTGCCGAACAAGGCTCATCCATTAAGATTACTTGTGGCTCAACGGCGATCGCCCTCGCGATACAAAGTCTTTGTTGCTGACCACCCGAAAGCGCTAAACCACTTTCTTTGAGCTTGTCTTTGACTTCGTCCCAAATCGCTGCCGATCGCAATGACTTTTCAACTAATTCATCCATAGCCGTCTTTGATCCTTTAAATCCATTGATTCGAGGACCAAAAGCAATGTTTTCGTAGATCGATTTTGGAAAAGGATTAGGACGCTGAAACACCATGCCAATGTGACGGCGTACTGCCACAGGATCGATTTTCGGATCGTAAAGGTTGTGTCCATTAAAGGTGATTGAACCTCTAACTTTTGCGCCTTCGATTAGATCGTTAAGACGATTAAAACATCTCAAAATCGTACTCTTACCACATCCCGAAGGACCGATAAATGCGGTAATTTGATTTTTGAAGATTTCTAAGTTAACACCTGCAACCGCTGGTGAGTTGGAGTTGTAAAAAACATTAACGTCTTCGACCTTTAAAATAGCTCGATTGTCGGAAGAGTTGTTATTGCTTAAGTTCATTGTAAAAAACCAAATTTGTGAAATTTATCCTGCATCAAATACTTTGAATTACCTTGCCCGACTGCGTAGAAAGATCGCAATTAAGTTCATGCTTAAGACTAAAAGCAAAAGTACAACGATACCAGCCGAAGCTAATACCTGAAATTCTGCTTTAGGATCGCCAACCCATTCATAAATTTGGTTAGGTAGAACAGAGAAAAAATTATCGTTCGACCATAATGTATCGGTGAATACATCTCCAATCTTACCACTGAACAAAGCCCCAAAGTTAACGGGTGAAGCTTTTGGGTCAAACAGAACCGTACCCGCACCAAGAACGACAATTGGAGCAGTTTCGCCAATGCCTCTAGAGGTGGAGATGATTACAGCTGTCAGAATTCCAGGTAATGCCGAAGGTAAAACATGATGGCGAATTGTTTGCCACTTAGTTGCGCCTACTCCATAGGAAGCTTGACGTATAGACTGGGGAACGGCGCGGATGGCTTCTCTAGAGATAACAATTACAGGAGGTAAAATCAATAAAGTAATCGTTAAAATTCCTGTAACCAATACGGCTCTACCGCTATAGAGACCCCGCACAAATAGCCCCAATCCCAATAGTCCATAGATAATCGAGGGGATACCCGCTAAATTGTAGATATTTAGCTCGATTAACTCTGAAAACCAATTCTTCTTGGCATATTCTTCCAAGTAGATGGCTGAGCAAACTCCAAGTGGAATCACTAACAGCAACACATAGCCCAGCATCGCCACAGAGCCAAGAATTGCGGCTTTATAGCCAGATTCTAGAGGACGGCGAGATGGATATAGTTGAAATAAATCCCAATTGAGACGGCTAGAACCCTTACTAACCACCTGAAAAATTAAGAATGCGAGGACAATCAGACCAAGAGATGTGGCAAAAATACAGAATCCTGCAAACACCTTGCCCCATAGTTGTCTAGATTCTAGCTTTGGGTCAAATTTGGCATTTTCTTGTAGTTCTTCTGGCAAAGCTAATATGTCACATGATGTGCTTATTTCACTCATTTGTAAACCAGTTACAAGAAAAGCAGCTCCTATCACAAAAACTATAACTGCAAACGGTTGGATAAGGCTTGCAATAGTAGAATTGACGGCTATACCGTCAACGTCCAATGTAGCAATGCTTCCCCTTGTAACTAGCAAACAGCTATTAGAATCGCTGATGATAGACGGCAAGCAATTTATACGTCCAGAAAGCAACCACAGGGATATGCCAACGATAAAGCAAGCAATTGACGAGATGATTAAATATTTCTTATTACTTTGTATCATGTCTTTTGTTTAAGAGGTAAATAACTTAGAACATTAACCTCTACTCATAGGTTTCTTGGAATCGCTTGCTAATTTGCTTACTGATGATATTGAGAAGGAGCGTGATTAAAAATAGAGTCATGCCAACGGCAAACAGAGCTTCGTATTCAACACTACCGACTCGTGAGTCACCCTTGGCAACTTGAGCGATGTAGGCGGTCATTGTGCCAACTGTTTGTCTGGGATCGAGAGTTAAAACTGGACGTTGACCAGCAGCGATCGCCACAATCATCGTCTCGCCCACCGCCCGCGATATGCCCAAAATAATCGCCGCGCAAATGCCAGACAAGGCGGCTGGAAGCACGACACTTGTAGCAACTTCCTTTTTGGTTGAGCCAAGCCCATAAGCAGC
>JAYTWB010000073.1:0-4893 GCA_043743655.1 Cyanobacteriota bacterium
CCCGCTGCGCGGGCGAACCAAGCTCTGGTTTTGTTTTTTGCACTCAAAAACTACGCAGGATTTAATAGCAATGTTCCAACAAATTTTATTAGCTGTCGATGGATCGGGGCGATCGCGCGAAATGATGAATATGCTCCTAGCTTTACCTAGTATGCAAAATCTGCAAATTAATGTACTGCACGTCATCCCCAACTCAATTAACTCAGAAGCGATTACCGAATATCGTCTTGCGGGTGAAAAAATTGTCGAAAGAGAAGTTAAAAGTTTACGTCTAGCTTCAGGCAATACAACTGTATCAATGCTTAAAGAAGGCGAACCCAAAGATATTGTCTGCAAGGTCGCCGAAGAGCTGAAGCCAGACCTGATGATCATGGGTTCTCGCGGTTTAGGACGCTTGCAAGCGATTTTGGCAAACTCAGTTAGCCAATATGTTTTTCAGCTATCTGACGCGCCGATGCTGTTGATCAAAGATGACGTATACATCAAAACTATTCGCAACATCATGGTCTCAGTCGATGGCTCGGCTGCGGCAAATAATTGCCTTGATCTGGCAATTAAACTTGTCAGCGGCGCTAAGGATGTAGAAATTTTCTTAGTTAGGGTAGTGAGACGCAAGGAAGATGCTAACGCCAGCACTGAGAGCGTCTTGGTTGAAGCGAGCGCCAGACTGAAGCGTTTAAATATTCCATCGCGATCGTTCATCAGTTCGGGCGATGTTGGTAAAGAAATTTGCAAATTAGCTGATGAGGCAAATGCCAGCTTGTTAATGATTGGCTCACCCGATCGCCGCCCTTCGATTGCCCGCAGTTTGCCCGATCTCGATCGCTTGCTTGGTTCATCTGTATCAGACTATGTGCGCGTTAATGCCGCTTGTCCAGTAATACTAACTCGGACGATGGAGTAGAGATAAGGCGAAGATCAGCCGCTTTTAATTTGTGCGGCTGATCTTCGCCTTATCGCGCATTAGCCAATAAATCGTTAATCTCTGAGACAGTAACAGGCTGATTAGATAAACTTGGCACATCAACAACAATCACAAATCCTTCAACTTTTCCTTTGCCAACCGTATTTAACGCATCCAGAATCTTCGGCATATCTGCTTTAATCAAGCTCCCTCTATTATCGTAAATTTCAATTGCCGAGAGACATCCAAGCGTAGCGTTCCAATTAAAATTATTAGCATTAACGACCGCCGATTTATTCTGGAAGAAGTCGATTGCCGCACCGCTACCATGGATACGAAATAGCGATCGCCCTGCATTCCCCGCCCAATAAGTCTGCTGGATTGGCAAATAAGCACGCCATGTCGGAGGTAAGAGCGCTTGATAAGCTTGGAGGTTGCCAATAAACTTACCTTTTTGATTAGGCAATTGATTGGGCAAAAAGGTATTCACTCCATCCTCAAAAGGTACAAATAGATTCACTAATGAAAATTGTCCATAAGCATGAAACTCAGCATCATCAGGTTGCAGAGAAACACCTTCCATCCGATAAATACCTTGGGGAGTACGTCCGTTGGTAAAGCTCCAGTCGAGATTACGCAATGACTGGAGTAGTAACGGTGCTGACCAAAGTTGTTTGTTCTGTTTAAGAAATTTACCATTGCGATCTTTGATGACTGCCAAGCACAATACATCACGATTAGGACGACACAACACATACATATGCGTCTGTTGTGGCACGATTTGCCATCTTAGCAAATCTATGAGACTGGGGATTTCCGCTAACTTCTCAATCTTCTCAATTGGTTGTTGAGCGCTTTGAATATTTTTGATTGTCGTTCGCAAACGCACATCTTCAGCCCAGTTAGGAAAGCGCTGTTGAACCTTGACACTCAATTTTGCGATTTGAGAGATATCTTCTGATTTGGCTAAAGCTGATAAGGCGATCGCGACCCATTGCGGATCAGGACTAGATTCAACAGTGCGGAAAAGGTGTGGTTTTAGCTTGCCATAAACCGTAGGCTTGATTGTATAAAGCTCTGTGCCGACTTGCATCGCAGTATCGATGATTCCCTTTTGCGGATCAGTCAAATTGGGGGCTGTCGTCATCTGCAAAATATTTACTAAGGCTTGTACCGCATAGTCTTTTTCAGGGGCTAAAACACCAAGAGCCCATAGTGAGTCTTGCCAATGTATGGCATTGCGATCGCTGACAGGATAAACTGTCAGATCAAAATTGCGAGGATGCGACTTTTGTTGCTGCTCTTGTATTTGCGCGTTTCTAGCTGTCTGAGTTGCCTTAGGTTGATACGCTCGGATCGGTAAAGCCTGAGATTTTGCTGGCTGGGTTGGGGTGAACAGATAAAAAGCGATCGCTGCTAAAGAACTAGACAGTAGTTGATACATGTTGTTGCTACAAATAGGGTCTGTGCATAAGCGCAGACCCTATTTTACCTTAATTTACTATGAGATATGGAGCTAAGCGGATTCGAACCGCTGACCCCCTCAATGCCATTGAGGTGCGCTACCAACTGCGCTATAGCCCCTAACAAACTAATAAATTAATTATTAGCTTATCCATGATCACTCAAACTGGTTCTAATGTCAAACGGTTCTAATATTAAGCTGGTTCTGGTATTAACCGCGATCGCAAACATAAATAAATCAATGCACCAACTAATGGAACAATCGCAATAAACCTAAAAAATGTCGCAAAGCGATGATCACTCATGCCGCGTCTTTGCATATCGTCCCCGACTAGCCACGGAAACAACAGCGATAGCATACAAAAATCTAAACTCATCACATGGATAAATCGGCTAGTTTGCCATTGCTGCACAAAGTCAGCCCAATTGCCCGAAGAGAATCCGTACATCAAGAAATAGATCGTGATCGCGGTAACTCCGATCCCTGTAATGCGAGAGTCTAGGATACTAATCACCCAACTCTTTTTCCCTGTAAACGTGGGATTTGGTTCACGCAAGGCAAAGTAAGGCAGTAGGGCAAATGCACCGACAAAAAATGAAAGGGTTGAAAATAACCAAGCAGGGACTTTTTGTCCACGCCCATCACTCGCTAAGATGCAAGCATAAACAAGCGGAAAAACACCCATCAAGTTAAACAGCGCCACAATATAAGCATTAGTACCTTGCCAATCACCCGCAATTAGTTTTTGGATTAGGGTCAATGTCTCATGGCGATCAGGCGGCGCAAATACAAACGCATAGACCGCAACCAAAATCCAAATCAACCAAAATCCAGATTTTTTAGGCATAAATTAAATAATTATCAATTTTGATGTGACTCATTACAACAGCCTAGAACACACACAACTAAAAGAACATATAGATCGAATTGGTCAAATCATCTAAATAAAGGAGCGCTTTACGCTCTTTTATTTAGATGATCACCTTTCACAAAAAAATTGCATCTTAAAAAAATAAGTGACTCTCAGGTTGAATATTAATTTCCATTGGTACAGCTTGTGGATCGGCAGAGAGTGCAAACATGATCGCATTCGCCGCAGTTTCTGGAGAAAGCATTTTACTGCGATCCACCTTTAGGCTGACATTATCCCAGAATGGCGAGTCAATGCCTCCAAAATAAAACAGCGTCACCTTAATCCCAAAACGGCGGAGTTCATCTGCCATGCATTTGCTAAAGCCAACGGCTCCAAATTTAGACGCACAGTAAGCCGCAGCCATTGCCATTGGATGCTTACCGAGGATGCCAATCACATTACAGATATGCCCGATCTTGCGATCCTTCATCACATTTGCCACAGCTTGGCTGGTATAAAAATTTCCCTTGAGATTGAGATCGAGCATCTGATCGAGTTCTTGTGGTTCAATACGGTTGAATTGCTTCATCACGCCTGCTCCTGCGGCATTGACCAATACATCAATATGTCCAAATTGCGCGATCGCTTGTTGCACCATCAGTTCAACTTGATCGTATTTAGTAATATCTGTAGGGATCGCGATCGCTTCGGCATCTTGTTCTTCAACTAGATCGACAAGCTCATCTAACTTATGGCGATCGCGTGCCACGAGAACCAATTTTGCTCTCGCCTCTGCTAATTTCGGCACAAGTGCCGAACCAATTCCACCCGTTGCACCGACAACGACAACAACTTTATCTTGCATATTAAACTTAATAATTTGTTTACAATACTTTATATTCCTTTATATAGTAAACCTAAAACCAAAAATGAGAATCGGTGTAGTCGTCAACTTCCATCTATTTAGCAATTTGAACTTTAGCGATTTGAACAGGAGTTTTGATATTCTGGATATCATAAACAGATGGTTCGAGCAGCGATATCCCTGTCATTTCTGATGGTTGAGGAACTTGGAGGATTTCCAAAATTGTGGGCGCAATGTCTGCTAGACGACCACCTGTAGACTTTAAGTTGGCATCCGCACCATGACCATGAATTTTGCGCCCCTCACCTTCCACCAAAATAAATGGCACAGGATTACTAGAGTGCGCCGTCCAAGGGTTGCCATGCTCATCCCACATATATTCAGCATTGCCATGATCGGCGGTAATTAGCGCCGTACCACCAGCTCGGGCGATACTTGCCAACAAATTACCTAAGCATTTATCAACATGTTCTAGAGCTTTGATTGTGGCTTCATAATTTCCTGTATGTCCCACCATGTCGGGGTTAGCATAGTTGATGATGATCATTGAGTAAATACCCTTAGCGATCGCTTCAGCCGCAATTTTTGTTACTTCGACCGCCGACATCTCTGGTTGCTGGTCATAGGTGGATACGCGCGGACTATTGACTAAAATACGATCGTCACCTTCGCTGGGTTCTTCCATACCACCATCAAAAAAGTAGGTGACATGGGCATATTTTTCTGTCTCAGCTAAGCGTAATTGTTTCAGTCCATATTTTGCCACCACTTGACCAAGCAAGTTTGTCAAATTTTGTGGCGCGAAG